>NZ_JBFTSK010000050.1:0-94850 GCF_056399985.1 Chitinophaga sp. 01L420 | reverse complement strand
TTCAATTCCTTGCCAGTCTTAAATTGTTTTAAAAAGTCGTCTGATATGAAGTCTTCTGCTTTCATAATACTGTGTGTATAGTTTTAAAATTAGGAAAATCGAGGTGAATCCCCGATTTTCAGATTTACACAGTTTATGAGATAGTGTCTAGTAAAAAGCGCTAGTGCGGGCGCATTGAAGTCATTTCGTTCCTTTGACACTTTATTCCTCCAAACAAGAAATAAAAATACCTTTCTTTTGACCAATATACCTTTTTACACCTTTATATAAGATCAATAGCCTGTCTTGGGAACAGGCTATTGATCTTATATAAAAGCTAATTATGCTTAATTAGCAAAATCAGGTAGTACTATCTTCAACATCCGCACCTGGTGCATTTTTTTTCACCTCAGCAATACCGTTATCCCTTCCAGACTGACTTTCATACATCTCACTTGTTCCAATTACCATCCCATTGGAGGCCTTCAAATTAAAATAGGCTTTCCCGTTAGACGAAGTAGCTTTTTCAAACCTTTCTTCTATCAAAGCATTTGATTTTACTGAACTAATGCCATTTAACAACCCAGCCTTAGAAGAGTACCCTTCACTAACCAGGACTATCTGTCCATTATCCGCAACCAGTTTGAATCGATACTCACCGTTTCTACTAATCGTAATTACAAATTTTCCCATTTCTCAAAATTGATATCGAAAATAAAATATACAATGTTATCAGGCCATCTTTATTGTATCCCAATAATAAATTAACTAATTAGGATCTTCACTTTTTATTGATTGCTTCCAAAATTCACTGTAATGTGAATTTCCTATGGATTCAATTAATTTCTCCTCGGCTGCCTCTAATTCGTCAGTAGGCCTAATACCTACTGCTTTCAATGCATCAGTTATCTTTTCAGTTACTCCTTTAAGTTCACGCCCCGTCCGTTTGTGAAAATCTTTCTTCAGAAAACTAAAGTTGTCATTAAAAGTATTGTCTCTACCAACAATAATAATATCTTCATTAAGGTTTTTAAGTATGATCTCCCAATTTATCTCATCGCCAATTGAATATTTATCAAGCGTGGTAGGAGGATTACCAATCAATTTTCTAGTATGAGCGTTCTTAATTATTTCATCATCCGTGTATAATACCTTATCCTTTGCTATGGATTTATTCACCAGTTCTTTAAAAAAAACTGCTATCTTATCTTTTGTTGGGTCTTTCAATATTTCCGTAATTAATCTATTAACTTCATCCTTCTTCGCTTTATAAGACTTTTGAATTTCAATCAGTTCTTTAAATTCCTCCATATCATTTAATAATGAACTTGAAAAATTCTCGAGCTTTGATTCTTGTTCAAAACTCTTTAGCACAGTTCGAATTACTTTCTCTCTACTTCTTTCAAATTCTTGGATAATTTGATCTGTCAAAATAATGACCTCGTCTTGAGCAATCAATTCAGTTAACAGGATTATCCCTTCTTTATTCGACCGATAAAAATCAAGATAAATGTTAGTGTCTATTAATATCTTCATTGAGGGTTAAAATGAATGTAATGTAATATTCAAATATAATAAAATTGCTGAGGAAAGATGGGGAAATAACAAGTTTGTTGAGTAAATCAAATGCAGGAAAAAATCATCCAATAATAAAAAAATTCATCAAACTAAGTAAGCAAAAACAGCTTAATCACACTTTAATATACTAGCAATCAAACAAAAAGCCCGCGCTAAGCGCAGGCTTTAAAACTCTCCAGTGATCCCCTTGGGACTCGAACCCAAGACCCATACATTAAAAGTGTATTGCTCTACCAACTGAGCTAGGGAATCGTATACCCCGTTTTCTGTAACGGAGTGCAAAGATAGGAATTATTTAATTCCAGCCAAATTTTGTTGAAACTATTTTTATCACTTCCCTGTAAACACAAGCTTGTAGCGGATTACAGCGTCATCTTTTTCTTCYTTATTGAAAACATGCAGCTGGTAATACTTACCCACTGCCCAGTCATTTACGCTGTTATCATAAAACGGACTACCTGGATTTCCGCTCTGTCCACCAGGGTAAATACCGATCGCTTCTGTTTTATCAGAAAGCTGTACGATCATACGCCAGGAAGGGCCATGTGTTTGCTTTGTAGCATTGACAATATGTTGCCCGCCGCCGGTATTCAGGTGCAATGCACTGAATGCAGGAATACCACGGGAAAGGTGGTTAATATCTGTGCCACGTGCTTTGCCCAGTTCCAGTCTGCCTGCTTTATTAAGCTCTGACATTTCTTTTACAGTAGTGGTAAATACACCTTGCAGTAACTGCGACAACGTTTCTTTTTGTGGTGTATTGATATTATCAATAAAATGGAAGGCAGTATCGCGTAGTAAAAGTTGCAGGGTGGTGATGGATTGCGGATAAGTAAGAATGGTCGTGTCTTTCGGATGAAGCTCATCTTGCCAGATCGTATCTTCCAGGTTACTCCACAGCTGATTGAAAATGGTGGCAGCTTTACTATCTGGCGTAGCCATAAAGTCCCAGGAAGAAAGCAGTTGCCAGTAGGGCTGCTGCTCAGCGGTCAGCGATGCCGTGTCAATATGTTGCCTGATCATAGGTATTGCCGCGGCGGCAAACAGGTTTTTATCATCATTCTGCAGCTGCTGCATATCGACAGCAGTAATGGCGTTCATGGCCGCCAGTCTTTCGTTGATGCGGGCACCGCGGTAAAGATCGTATTCACCGTATAGTGCATAAGGATAAGTGCTGTCTGTAGGCCGTTGATTGGCGGAGCTGACAAAGCCCCGTGCCGGATTCTTGATATGCGGCAGTTCTTCATGCGGAATATATCCCTGCCAGGCATAGGTGCTGTCTGTGCCGGGCATGATCCATTTACCCTGATTTTTCCAACGGAGTGGATATTGCCCGTTATGCCAGATAGCGATATCGCCGGCTTTATCGGCAAATACGAAGTTCTGGGCCGGACAGGTATACGTAGAGAGGGCTGCCAGGTAATCCTCGTAATTACGGGCCTTATTTAGCCTGTTAAAGGCAGCCAGTTCATTAGAAGGGTCCAGTGCTTTCCAGCGCATGGCCAGAAACGTTTGCCCCACGGTTTTATCGGGGAAAGTGTTGTCAAAGAGTACCGGGCCAAAAACGGTGTAGGCAACGGTATCATGTATCGTAGCACCGCCTCTTACTTTGATGTCTTCCACACGTAGGTCGGCCTTGCGATAGCTGCCATTGTACAAATATTCTGAGATGCCGTTGCGGAACTGCATACGGTAGAAATCTTTTACATCTTCTTCTCCATTGGTAACACCCCAGGCAATGTGGTCGTTAAAACCAATGATGACGCCGGGAGCGCCGGGGAGCGAGGCCCCGTATACATTCATCGCAGGCGTATGTATCTGTACTTCATACCAGAGAGAGGGCAATGATAATCCCAGGTGCGGATCACTGCAGAGGATGGGAGCGCCTGAGCGGGTTTTGCTGCCGGCTACTGCCCAGTTATTACTGCCGTTGGCCGGATCAGGTTTATCCATTTTAAATTTCATGAAAGCAGCATCTGCAGCCACTATACTGTCTGGCGGCGCGGTGGCCTTTGCAGAGGCAGCGGCAAAGGCAGTGCCTTTGGGTATGATTGGGTCGGTAGCGTCATGAAAGTCTGGGTAGAGCAGGTTGAAGTCGGCCATAGAAAACAGGCGACGTGCATTGGTATATTCCAGGTCATCACAGAATCCTGCCAGGTCATGCGCCATGTATTTCAGCAACAGTGCTGATTTGATAACATCCCAACGCTCTGGTTTATAGTCGAGAATCTTATATTCTACCGGGTAGGTGGCTGGTGTAAGCGTGGCGATGTAGGCGTTGATTCCCGCAGCATACGCGGTTACGGCTGTTTTAGTATCCGGGTCGGCCATCATTTGTTTAACGGTGCCTTCTGAGGCATACACCATTCCCAGGCGGCGTTGTCTGCGGTCATACTGCACCAGTTTAGGTCCCAGTATTTCAGACAAACGGCCAGCGGCGGCATAGGTCTGTAATTCCATTTGCCATAGCCGGTCACGGGCGGTTACATATCCCTGCACGTAATATGCGTCTGCCTCATTTTCCGCGAAAATATGCGGCACCATGCGGTCATCATACCATACTTCTGTTTTGCCGCTTAATCCCGGCAATACCAGTTTCTCCTTGGGGAATTCACCTATTGGCTCTGCATTCTGCCAGAAGCCCGTCTGCGGACTTAACAGGTTGCCCAGTGGTGGTATTTGTCCCAGCTTATGGCTGAAAGCGTAAGAAAGTGATAAGGTAATTGCGGCGGTAACAATTGCTGGAATGATTCTCATATTACGTATCGGATGTAATATGTAAAATACATCAAATTTGATTCAAAACCGCCTATGCCTGCAATACTTTTATCAGCCGGTCTACTTCTGTTGTTGTATTAAAACTATGCAGTACAATACGCAGCCGCTCAGATCCTTTTGGCACCGTAGGATGCAGTATAGGCCGCACATCCAATCCTGCCGACTGCAATGCGCCGGCTATTTTCCGGGTATAGTCATTACCTCTCGTAAGCACGGCCTGTATAGGTGTGTTTCCCGCCAGTAACTCACCATGATGCAGGCCGGTCTGGAATTGCCGGATCAGTGCCGATAGTTTTTCTCTTTCTGCCTGCATATAGGGGAATGCGGCATAGCCGGCCTCTATGGCTGCCAGTGCCGCCGGCGGTAGTGCTGTTGTATATATAAAGGATCGGGAGAAGTTGATCAGGTAGTCGCGTAACGTCTCCGATCCAAGTACCACGGCACCATGACAACCGACTGCTTTTCCGAAAGTATGTATGCGTGCAAAGCATGCCCCGGTCAACTGCAGCTGCTGTACCAGCCCTTCTCCCCTGTTTCCGATGATGCCGGTAGCATGAGCCTCATCTACTATCAGATGTGCGCCATATTGCCCGCAAAGCACCGCAATGGCTGCCAGCGGAGCCAGGTCTCCATCCATTGAGTACACTGATTCTACCGCAACAAATATATTCCCGGTGGCATTTTTCAGTTTTTTCTCCAGGTCAGTGATATCGCTGTGCAGAAAAGAAAAAGACTGCGCCGCGGATAACCGCACTCCATCGCGGATAGAAGCATGTATCAACTGATCGTAGATGATGGTATCCCCTTTCCGGCCCAGACAGGAAAATACACCGAGATTGGCATCATAGCCGGAATTATATATCAGCCCTGCATCTGCCTGGTGAAAGTTGGCCAGATCTTTTTCTACAGACAGTACCCACTCATAATTACCCGCCAGCAACCTGGATCCGGTGCTGCCATAGGCAGGATGCCTTTCTTCCATGAGGGTATGAATATAGGCACGTACTTCCGCATTCCTGGCGAGTCCCAGGTAGTCGTTGGAACAAAAATCCACTTTACCTCCCGGCAAACGTAATTCCCGGAAAGCCTGCTGCTCCCTGCGTTCATCCAACAAACGCGTTAAAAAAGAGGTACTGTCCTGCATCATAGATCTGTCTTTAGCGATGCACAATTTAAACTTTGCCGTTATCTTCGCAAAAAAGCTACCAGCTAACTGTTATTTTCAAATGAGCAAAGTATCAATACTCGGACTAAAATTGCCTACTGACCCCCGATGGGTTAACCTGGCAGCTATTTCATTGCAGGACATTCTCACGGACCACGCCTATTGCGAGCAAAAGGCGGCATCTTCTGCCATTTCGCTGATTCAGCGCAACCCGGAAAGAACAAGAATGGTGGAAGAACTGGCACCCATTGTTACAGAAGAATGGGGCCACTTCCGGCAGGTACTTGCTGAAATGAAAAAACGAGGCTTGTCACTCGGCCGGCAACGAAAAGATGAATACGTAAACGCCCTGATGGATAACCGCGTAAAAGGTGGCCATGCAGATGATAGCTTCCTCGATGCACTCCTCATATTCGCATTAATTGAAGCCCGCAGCTGCGAACGCTTCCGCCTGCTGAGTGAAGGTTTGGAAGATGAATACATGCGCGAATTCTACCGCAAATTCATGATCTCGGAGGCAGGTCACTATCGACTATTTATTGATCTCGCCAACGAATATTTTCCGGAAGATAAAGTAAGAAACCGCTGGCAGGAATGGTTAAAGATGGAAGCAGAAATCCTCCAGAATATTGACGTACGCGGCGACAGAATGCACTGATACAGCAGTTAGCCATTAGCTTTTAGCTTTTAGGAAATGCAGCAAAGATCACCATACGTCAATCTCCGCTGCATTTCCTAAAAGCTAAAAGCTAATAGCTAAAAGCTAAAAATTGAATCCCATATTTACATAGAACTTCAGCTGCCCCGACTGATCACTATACATCACAGTAGCTTCAATGGGACCTAAACGGCTGCTGTAACCCGCTCCCAGTCCGTAGCCGCTGAGGTATTTGTAACGGTTTCCTCCGGTTAATTCACCATCGTAAATCGCAGCACCTATTCGCGGTATCGCAAATAAATTCCTGATAAATTCATATTGCCACGCTACCTGCATCGCTCCTATTTTTGGGGTGATCACCTCTCCTTCATACAAACCCACAAAAGGCACCTGGTTGCGCGCTACATTACTCATACCGCCCACTACATAACCATTCACCACCGACTCATTATAATGCAGATTATAACCAACATTACCATCCAGTTCCAAAGCCGATTTGCGCCCCATAGGGATATAATACTTCATGTTCAGAATAAACCGCTGATAGTTATTGAAGCGAACACCTAAACTATCCAGGTTCTGTTCTACTCCACCAAAACTTACTTTAATACCGGAATGCTGGTTGTAAATTAATCCGGCCTCAAAATCCAGCAACAACCCTTTGGTAGGATATATTTTCTGATTCAGGGAATTAATGCCGTAAGATAAATAAGTATTCAGCTGATTGGTACTGCCGCGTACATCCTGGAAATTGGAAAACTGCGGTTTGAATTTGATGTACTCCCAGCGCGTACCCGCACCAATAGACATATTCCGGCTAATCGTGTACTGCATATCCATATTCACATTGGCATATTTGCTCCGATAGGGCTGCAGCCTGTTGAAATCATCGTCATAAAAAGTAAGTCCGTTATTTTCATAATAGGTACTTAACCCAAATCCAAAATTACGGCTGCGTCCCAGGTACTTGAAGTATTCTGCTTCCAGGCGCGGGTTTTCGCTGATGGCCACCGTTACA
This sequence comes from Chitinophaga sp. 01L420, assembly GCF_056399985.1. NCBI lineage: Bacteria > Pseudomonadati > Bacteroidota > Chitinophagia > Chitinophagales > Chitinophagaceae > Chitinophaga > Chitinophaga sp. 01L420. The sequence continues at coordinate 87,674 of NZ_JBFTSK010000050.1, read as the reverse complement.
AACGAACGGGAATTGGGAACAATGAAATTCCGTTGCGTCAGATTCACAATCGCATTGGCACCCGTGAAAGTATTATAGTTCAGCGCCACCTTCACATAGGTGAGCGGATTTTCTTCTACCGTAATATCCATCCTGCTTTTGCCATATCCTTCCGGCACCAGGTTGTAGGTGATCAGTTTATAAAAACGGGTACCATACACGTTCAGGATAGCATTTCTCAACTGTGTAGGTGTATAGCATCCATAAGGTTTCAGGTGTAATCGCTGTAAAAAAAATTTCTGATCAGAATGCACCAGCCCACTTACGTGTATGCTGCTAAGTTCTATGTCTGTAGGAAATGGCAGTCGGTTAACCACAAATGGTCCCTCCGGATACAATGCGTTCAGTGAATCAGCCAGGTGTTTAAAAACAGGATACAACTCTCTGCCCTTGCGCCGTCCCGCTTCAATAATTGAATCTACACTTCCGAAACTCGCAGCGGAATAGTTTTCCAGCTCCTTATTCATCGGTATATAAATATCACAGTATTTGATCGCTTTTTTAAAGTCGTCCGCATCCTTATAAAAACCAAGCTGGTAAAGAATATCGAAGGGTGTCACCAGTTGATCTGCCTTGCGCAGGCCACCACTCACATTGGCGCCAATCACAATGTCGGCGCCCATATCTTTGGCCGTGATCACGGGAAAGTTACGCACTACGCCACCGTCTACCAGTTTACGGTCACCGATTTTTACAGCGGTAAAAACAGATGGGATGGCCATACTGGCGCGGAGACTGGTCACAATCTCCCCGCTGTCGAGCGTTACAATTTCGCCGGTGGCCACATCAGTGGCAATACATTTGAAAGGGATATTAAAGTCCTGGAAGTTTTTCACATCCTTTACCGGCCAGCAAAGATTGGCCAGCTCCAGCCACAGTGCTTCGCCGGAGATAACGCCGGAAGCCAGTTTGGGCTTACCATATTCGAAAGGAATTTCAATGATGTATTTGTTGTACTCTCTTTTTTCTTCGTAGGAGATGTCGGTGAGCACCGGCTGGTTGGAAAACAAACTATTCCAGTTGAGCTTGCGGGCAGCGGTTTCAATTTGTTTACCGGAATACCCCATGGCATACAGACCGCCTACAATGCTACCCATACTGGTGCCGGTAACCAGGTCTACTTTGAGCCCTGCACTATCAATAGCTTCCAGGATACCAATATGCGCCAATCCGCGTGCGCCGCCGCCGCTGAGCGTCACGCCTATTTTTGGTCTGTTACTGATGGTTTGCTGAGCCTCCACTGTATAGTGGCAAATGATAGTAGCTAACAACAATAAACCTATAACCCTGCTGATGTATACGGATAGTCCCTGCTTCATTTTAAATAATTGGCCCTTATTAAAGATAAGGCTTTATCGACATAAAGGATTAGGGCCGCCGGAGATTTTTAGACAGACATTTGTTCTCATTGTAAATATTTGCTATCTTATTCCCCTTAAAAAGCGGAAGGCGGAAAGCAGAACGCAAAAAGCGGGTTGCATCCGTCGGGCTAAACCCTACCGGCTACAAGCGAACAGCTAAAAAACACGTTATTAACAATGTGCTAAGGCGCAGTGCCGAAAGCCAAAATCTTACAATTAAAACAAAACGCAGTCTAAAAGCTAACAGCTACAAGCTAACAGCTACAAGCTAACAGCTATAAAACACGTTATTATCAATGTGCTAAGGCGCAGTGCCGAAAGCCAAAATCTTACAATTAAAAACAAAACGCAGTCTAAAAGCTAACAGCTTAAAGCTAACAGCTATAACGCTACATTTATGAAAAACTCGCTCCCCTCGCAAAACATCTGGCAGGTAATCATGGCCTCGTCAGCAGGCACGCTCATTGAATGGTACGATTTCTACATCTTTGGCAGTTTATCCGCCATCATTGCGGAAAAGTTCTTTCCTCCCAGCAACCCGCAACTGGCCTACATTGCTACATTGGCCACCTTTGCAGTGGGATTTATTGTACGCCCTTTTGGCGCCATTGTATTTGGCCGCCTGGGAGATATGGTAGGACGTAAATACACGTTCCTCCTCACACTCCTCATTATGGGCGGATCCACTTTCGCTATTGGCCTTATTCCCAGCTATCATACTATTGGTATACTGGCTCCCATATTAGTGCTGATACTCCGGTTGGCGCAAGGCCTTGCCCTGGGCGGTGAATACGGCGGCGCAGCTACTTATGTGGCGGAACACTCGCCAGACAACCGCCGTGGCTATTATACCAGCTTTATACAAACAACCGCTACGCTCGGACTCTTTGTATCGCTGGGTGTGATCCTGCTTACCCGCATGCTCATGACACCGGAAGATTTCAACAACTACGGCTGGCGTATTCCTTTCCTGCTCTCCGTGCTGTTGGTGATCATGTCGTATTATATACGGATACGCCTGCACGAATCGCCCCTCTTTGCACAGATGAAGAAAGAAGGGAAAACATCCACCAATCCCATTAAAGAAAGCTTTGCCAATAAAGAAAACCTGAAACTCGTGCTGATTGCATTGTTTGGCGCCGCCATGGGACAGGGTGTGGTATGGTACACCGGTCAGTTCTATGCGCTTTCCTTTCTGCAGAAAACCATGAACATAGAATTTGTGCAATCCAATATTATCATTGCCATTGCACTGCTCCTGGGTACGCCCTTCTTTATTTACTTCGGCTCCCTGTCTGATCGCATCGGACGTAAAAAGATCATGCTCACCGGCATGCTGCTGGCGGCACTGGCCTACTACCCGATCTACCAGGTGATGGATAACATCGGCAATATTAAACTGAAACAGGAACAAACAGATCTGTTCAAAATTGAAAGCAACTTCGCTAAAAACGAGGCAGGGGAAATGGTCAGCAAAACCACCCGTGTACACAGCTACACCGATGGCAGCACCCTGAAAGAAACCGGCGATAAAAAAGAACTGACCGTAAGCCGGCTTAACATCACCTACCTGGTGTTACTCATCTTTATACAGGTACTTTTTGTAACCATGGTATACGCACCTATCGCGGCTTTCCTGGTGGAACTGTTTCCTACACGCATCCGGTATACTTCGATGTCACTCCCCTACCATATTGGTAATGGCGTATTCGGGGGCTTATTGCCCACCATTTCCACCATCCTGGTCACCCAAACCGGTAACCACCTGGCAGGACTGATCTATCCGATCAGTATCGCAGTAATCTGCTTTATTGTAGGTATTATTTATCTGAAAGATAAAAGAGGTATTCCGCTGTAAGCTAAAAGCAGCACATAAAAAGAGAGAGGCGGTACCCATAATGGATACCGCCTCTCTCTTTTATAAGTTATCTGCTATTTAAAATGTGCCAGCAAGTCATCGAGCTGCAGCTCCGGATGCTCCGCCATCAACTGTTTCACCCTCGCGGCGTATGTATGCAAAAACTGCTGATGCTGACTGCTTTCCCGGTTAAAAGGCCGGTGATGCGCGGCGCGGTTAATGTCTGCGATCTGGTGCAGCAACCCCTGACTACCTTCACTGATACAGGCTTTAATCACCTGTTCCCATACATAATTGATGGCCAGTTCATTCGGATGTACCAGGTCTTCTTTATAAAAACGATAATCGCGCAAATCATCTATCACCAGCTCATAGGCCGGGAAATAAAAGAGGCGGTTAAATTTATTAATAAGATGGTGCACTGCCTGCAGTAATACCGCTTTGCTGAGATTATTTTCCACTACCCCATCCCGGATATATCGCACCGGGCTAACGGTGAAGAGTATATTAATTTTCTTATTACGGAAAAATAAACGGTGCATCACGTTGTCCAGCGCCGTCACTACTTCATCTACCGTCAGCAGGCGTTTGTAGAAATTTCCGGCCGGTACTTTATGGCAGTTACCTACCAGACGGCTGTTTTCTTTTAATACATATGCATGTGCAGATCCCAGCGTTAGTATAAGCCAGTCGGCCCGATCGACAGATTGTACGGCTGCCGCCTGCATACGGTTGATATTCTCAAGGGCAGCTTCGGGCGTAAGACCGGAAAAACGGCTATGATGATCCCAGCTGTTCCAGGAATCGTTATGTTGAAATAAGTCTTCCCGGGTATATACTTTCCCATCCAGGTAACTGGTCAATGCCCCGGTAATACTCAGCGGGTTATATAAAATACCATGTGGATTAATGAGGGTGTTAAACCGGTGTTCCTGCAACTTTTCGCCTATTTCTTCTGCAAAACAGGAACCCATCAGCAACAACTCCTGCTTATATTGAATAGCAGTGGAGAGTGGAGCTACCGGAAAACTCAAATGAAATTGCATGTATTACAGTTAATCTTTAAAAACGGCATCTGCCAGTCGCTGTGCACCGCGTAATGCTGTCATATCCAGTGTGAGCGGCTCTTTCCGCTGATGACAGAAAGCAATCAGGTTTTCAGTGGCCAGGTTACCTACCAGTTCATCTTTCGCCATCGGACAACCGCCAATACCTTTAATGGAACTATCAAAGCGTTTGCAACCCTGTTCGTAGGCTGCCCGTACTTTTTCYTCCCAGTTGTAGGGCGCTGCGTGAAAATGTGCGCCAAATTCCACATCCGGATAAGCGGGAATCAGGTGTTTAAACAAACCGGTAATGGTGGCGGGTTCTGCTACGCCTACTGTATCAGCGAGGGAGATAATACCTATTTCCATCTTCACCATTTCTTCCACCCACTGCAGTACAATTTCGTGGCTATACGGGTCTCCGTAAGGATTACCGAAGCCCATAGAAATGTATACTACCAGTTCTTTCCTGTTTTTAATACAGAGTTCCTGCATGGAGTGTACCTGTTCCAGTGACTCTGCAATGGTTTTATTCGTATTTCTTAACTGAAATGTTTCTGAAATCGAGAAAGGAAAACCCAGGTAATTGATTTCATCAAATACCACGGCTTCTTCCGCGCCGCGCATATTTGCTACAATTGCCAGCAACTTGCTTTTAGTGCCGGATAACTGCAGCCGGGCTAATACGTCTTTCGTATCAGCCATTTGGGGAATGGCTTTGGGAGATACAAAACTTCCAAAATCAATCGTATCAAAACCAACTTTTAACAAAGCATCCAGGTATTTCACCTTCTCATCAGTGCTGATCATCCGGTGCCATCCCTGCATCGCATCACGCGGGCATTCAATTAATTTTAGCATAACAAACCATTTGCGGAAGTACGCGGGTTATTTCTTACCCAGGGTTATACTGAGTAAGAAATAAATCTGCATAGTCCTTATATATTTACTGTTCTTTGTTTCAGTGCTTCGTAAAGAATAATTCCTGCGGCCACCGATACGTTAAATGATTCGAAGTTACCGGCCATGGGTATACGAAACAGTACATCGGAAGCTTTAATCAGTGCGGGGTATACGCCTTTATCTTCCGATCCCATAATAACGGCTACCGGCTCTTTCAGATCACAGTCGTACAATTTGATGTCGGTTTCCATTTCACTCGCCAGTACTTTAATACCGTTGAGGTGCAGGGTATCAATGGCTTTATTCAGGCTGTTAACGCGGCAAACGGAAATCTTTTCCAGGGCGCCTGCGGAGGATTTTACGGCTTCTTCATTCAGAGCGGCAATACCTTTATCGGGAATAATGATGGCCTGCGCGCCGCAACACACCGCGCTGCGGGCAATGGCGCCTATATTACGTACATCTGTAATACCATCCAGGATCAGGAACAGAGGTGTTTCTCCCTGGTCTATCACATGAGATATTACATCCTGTAAATCCAGATAGGTAACATTCCCTGCAATGCCTACCACTCCCTGGTGGTTGGCCTGGGTAAGCCCGTTGAGCTTTTCTACCGGTACATAGTTGACCGGAATATTATTCGCCAGGGCCATTTCCCGTATTTGCGGGATGATTTCGCCCGTGGCAGTGCGCAGCATAAAAATGCGCTCAATGGACTTGCCGGAACTCAAAGCCTCCAGCATCGGCTGCCGGCCAATAATCATGGTAGATTGCTTTGGCCGCTGCGTTGCATATTTTTTAGGGCCGCTTTGCCCTTCTCTTCTTTCACCTTTGAAAGCGTTAAATTTCCTTTCCATGTGCTGCAAAGGTAACGGGTTTATTTGTTTAATAAGCCTTCATAGCCCATGAGCTTCACTTTTTGTATAGCCGCTACCGATAAGGAATCAGTGATTTCAAAGTCTTTTACCATACGATAGGCTTCTTCAAAAGGCACTTTTTTAACAAATAACTGCTCCGTATCTTCCGGTTCCGCCTCCCGCTGCTCCAGCCCTCTGGCCAGAAACACCACTCCTTCTTCGTCAGAAACGGAGTTGGACAGGTCCATCCTCGTAATGACTTCCCAATGCGTAGCCACCAGCCCGGTTTCTTCCAGCAACTCCCTTTTGGCACTGTTCAGTGGATCTTCCCCCAATGGGCCGCCGCCTTCCGGGATTTCCCAGGTAAACCGCTGCAATGGGAAACGATACTGCCCTACCAGGTAAATATTCATCTCCTCATCCAGCGCCACCACCCCTATGGCCAGGTTTTTAAAATGTACCACGCCATAAATGCCGGCACCACCCACAGGATTCAGTCCTTCATGATGCCATACGCTGATCCAGTTATTATCGTATCTCGTTTCCCTGGAATGAATGGTCCAGGGGTTCTTCGTTGTGTCCATATAGAATAAAATTACGAATTAAGAATTACGAATTACGGATTTGTGGGTAGACAACAGCAGATGATTAACATTTGGCTATCTACCCACAAATCCGTAATTCGTAATTCTTAATTCGTAATTCCTTTAGAGTGACTTATAATAATAGTAAGAATTTGTATCCTTTATGAACCCTTCTTTTTCATAAAGTGCCTGTGCAGTTGTGTTGGCAATATAGGTCTGCAACATCAGCCAGGCGGCGTCCGTTTTTTTGCCATGTGCAGCAGCAGCATTTATCAGGGCTTTGCCGGCACCTTTACCACGATGTTCTTCCAGCACATATAAATCATTCAATAACCAACCTCTTTTCATACCCAAAGAAGTAAATATCGGGTACAGTTGCGTGAAGCCAACAATTTCTTCTCCTTCCAGCACCACAAATATTTCGCTGTCTTTTTTTTCAATTCTTTCGGTAATAAAAGCGAGTGCTCCTTTGAAATCCGGGGCCTGATCGTAATAACCGCGGTAAGCCTCAAACAATACCGCCACTTCATTCGTATGTAACTCCGTTGCCTGAATAACTTCCATAAGATAATATTTTATTGAATGCCTGCTCAATTTAACGCATTTCCCCAACAAAAGAAAAGATGCTCTGTCCGGTGAAAACCGGGGTGAACATCTGACTATTAACTTCTACCTTAAAAAATATAGCTATTACTATTTTGTAGTCATGGCAAGACTTTTCTTATTCTTATTGATGGCATTATTTACCAGGTATACCCCGCCGATAGTAATCAGAGAACAAATCCCTGTCAGCCACGTAAGTTGCTCATGTAAAATCAACCAGCCCAGCAACACCGCTACCACCGGATTGATGTAAGCATAAATGGATACCTGCGCCGGTGGCAGATTGTTCAATGCAAATACATAGGCAGAATAGGAAAATACGGATCCTACCAATACCAGGTACAGCAGGCTTTCCCACAGCTCTGTCGTGAAAGTACTTACTTCTATATGTTGTCCCAGGAAGAAAGTAGCTACTATCAACATAATGATGCCGCTAAAAAACATCTGGAAGCCGGCACCATACAGGTAATTTACGCCCAGCGCCCATTTGGCAGTAAGTACAGAGCCCAGTGCCCAGAATATACAGGACCCAAAGGCGATGAGGATACCAAACTGGAAATCCGGATTCATCAGGCTGGACAAATAATTATAGAAGATGCCCGCCACGCCGCCAAAGCCAAGGATCATTCCAATGATCAGCTGTAAGCTGAGCCGCGTACGCTGCACCAGGAAATAGCTGGCAATGGTGATCCAGATAGGAATGGTGGCTGCAATGATCGCCCCTAATCCGCTGGGAATATATTTCATGGCCCAGGTAAGTAAACCATTACCACCACAAAGCATCAGCGTGCCTATGATAAACAACTTCGACAACACCATCTTCTCCGGTAACTTATATCCCTTCAGTAAAAAGAAGCCTGTAATCAAAAATCCGGCTACTCCCTGTCTTATGCCTGCCAGCATTACGCCGTGCATATGCCTCACCCCTACACTGGAAGCCAGATAAGTGGTTCCCCAGAAAATACTTACAATGGCAAGCGCGATGTAAGCATTTTTGTTTTGTTTACGCATAAGTATATTTATTCACTATTTTTTCTGCGAGCACTTTCATGGCGTCATACACCATGGTCACATCTTTCCCGCTGGTTCTCCAGTTCACCAGCGCAGCCCGGATGGCTTGCCGCCCATCGTATACCGTGGCCGTCATACACACTACTCCGGAAGCATTCAGGATCTCCAGGTACTCTTCCACTGCCGCTGCTTCTTCGGCTGCGGCTACATTCAGGGTAAAACAAACTACACAGAGTCTTACCGGCGCCAGTAGCACAAAATTCGGATCGTTGTCGAGCAAACTGCCCAACTGTTTGGCCAGCGTAATATTATTTTCTACCATCCAGCGGTAGCCTTCTTTGCCGTAAGCCATCAATGAAAACCACGCCGGTAAGGCACGCTGCCGCCGCGAGTTTTCAGGGATGTGATTAATGAAGTTGAATTGTGCCGCCGGGTCACCGAGGTAGGCAGCACCGGCATTCTGAAATACCATCGTTTGCAATTGCGGATGCCGGCAAAAAATCATCGCAGCATCGTAGGGAACATTCAACCACTTATGTGCATCAATGGTGATACTGTCTGCCTGCTCCCATCCATTCAACAAATGTTTCCATTGATCACTACAGGCGGCAAAGCCACCAAAAGCAGCATCCACATGCAGCCAGAAGCCATACTCATCACGCAGCTTCACCAACTCGGCGATGTCGTCAAAATCCACTGTATTCACTGTGCCCGCATTGGCTACATAAATAAAAGGGCCTTTATTTTCCTGCAAATACTTTTTTAATGCCGGTATGTCCACACATTCGCGATGCTCGGGCACGGCTATACGTACCAGGTTATTCCGGCCCAATCCCAGCATAGACATAGCCTTGCCGATACTGGAATGCGGGGTACCGGACAATACTTTCAATCCGGACAATGCCGCCATACCATCGGCTGCAATATCCACCCCCAACTGCTGCCCCAGCCACTGCCGCCCCACAGCAAGTCCTGTAAAGTTGGACATGGTAGCGCCGGTAACAAAGCAGCCCAGGAACTCGTCCGGCAATCCAAACAATTCTTTTAATAAAGCAATGGTTTCCGTTTCTATGTAAAAAGCAACTGAACTTTTATCTGATGAATTCAAATCCATAGCGGAAGTCAGCCAATCCCCCATCAGGGAAGCCGGCGTCACGCCTCCTGTTACAAAGCCCCAGTAACGTGGCCCCGCAGCTGCGGTAATACCATGACCATACCGTTGCCGGAACATTTCCAATGCAGCGCCCCCGCCGATTCCCGCATCAGGAATCGACACCTCACAATTAATCTCTACCTGCTTATCGGCTGCCAGCTTATCTATAGAAGATAAAAACCTGCTGCTAAAGTCTTTGGTTAACTGTAATAGCTGATCTGTATGTTTCAGATCATCCTGCAATTTCAAATCCATGGTTACGCGATCTTGATATGTTATCGATTGTAATTCAGGATCAAAATTGAGACAATTATTGGTGTTAAAACAGATGCAGTTTTGCGAATTTTGAGGATATCAGATTGGAGACGTTTTTCTGACGCGGAAAAAAAAAGTACGACTAGAGCAATCCGGTAAACAAGTCTACTCTTTCATGTTCTATCAGCCAGCGTTTACGCCAGATACCACCAGCATAGCCGGTCAGCGTGCCATTGGCGCCTATCACCCGGTGGCAGGGCACAATGATAGCCAGCCTGTTTTTTCCGTTGGTAGTACCTACCGCACGAATACTTTTAGGATTATGAATCCGGCGGGCCAGCTGCTGATAAGAAATCGTTTGTCCGAATGGAATAGCTAATAACTGTTGCCACACAGACTGCTGAAATTCGGTGCCTTCCTGTGAAAGCGGGAGATCAAATACTTTACGGTCGCCGGCAAAGTATTCATACAACTGCTGTGCACAATCGAGCAATAAAGCAGGTGCCTGCGGAAAATCAACCGCCGGTTCCTCCGTGAAAGATACCGCATTAATAAATTGAGCAGTTCCGCTGATTAATAGCGGACCAACGGGGGTGTCTATACGTAGATGATATACTCCTTCTTCCATGCTAATAATCTATTGGGGTAATAAGGACCTCCACAAATAAAATGTGGCATATGCAGCATGCTCCTTCCATGGCCGGGTGTATTCCTGTAATGCAGTCATGGAAGGTTTGCTTTCCAAATCTAATCTATTTTTTATAGCATTCTGCAAACCAACATCTTCCAACAGCACAGATYGTGGAAAACGACGGTATTTCATCAGCGCGTAATTGGCCGACCAGTTCCCAATGCCTTTAATGGCTACCAGTCTTTCCAATGCGGCCTCATAACTCATGGCATCCAGCACCGCTTCGGTCAGATAACCATTCGCCATCTGCTTAGCCGTTTCTACCAGGTACAATGCCTTGCTACGGGAAAACTGCATCGGCGCCAATTCCTCAGGCGCCAAAGCCGCTACCACCGCCGGATGCGGATATAAATAAAAATCAGTATCGTTTACCACGGCATGATAACCAAAGTTGGTAATAAAACGTTGACGGAGTGTATAAGCAAAAGCGAGGTTGATCTGTTGACCTATGATAGGCCAGCTGATAGCTTCAAACAGATCGGGCATCCCTATCAGCCGCAGGCCATGGTATTCCTGCGCCAATCCCTTTAACAACGGGTCTGTTTCCGTATAATCGTAAAACGATTGCAGACTGGCATCCAGGTGCAACCAGTGCGTAATAAATTTTTTAATGGGTTCTTCTGCTACCGCAATCCCCAATGGCGCCAGTACCGTCACTTCCAGGTGATCGGGCTTCCGGTCGGGTGCAATTTCCACCACCACTGGTTCGCCTTCTGATAACAGCATCCGCTGCACTTTTCCATTACGGATATAGTGTAAACATTCCCTGTCTGATCTTCCCAGGAAGCGCAGACACTCATCAAAAGAAAAGTGCTGCGCCTCACGAATGGGAATTAATATTTTCTGCAAAGCCATACACAAAATTAAGCAATGCAAATCGGAGACAACTGCGATTTCTTGCTGTTTTTTGTCTTGCCCGCAAATTATCCTATCGGTTGAGACCTCGATGTAACGGCGATCCGGTTCCACGCATTGATCATCACAATGGCGAGTGTAATCTGTGCTACTTCTTCCGGTGTAAATACTGCCAGCGCAGCATTGTATACATCATCCGATACATGGGTGGTACTTACCAGTGTTACCGATTCTGTGAGTGCCAGCGCTGCACGTTCTTTGTCGGTATAGTAAGGCGCTTCATGCCAGGCATTCAAGCCATAAATGCGTTGCTCGGTTTCTCCCATTTTGCGGGCATCTTTGGTGTGCATGTTCAAACAAAAAGCACAGCCGTTGATCTGGGAGGCACGGATTTTTATGAGTTCCGATAACGTCTTATCGAGACCGATAGAATTAATAAAATCCTGTAACCCCGTTAAGGCTTTCAACGCTCCCGGTACGAGCTTGTAAATGTCCATTCTTGCTTCCATAATAGTAAGTGTTTATTAAGTTAATGTTTTAATAGAAAAATTGTTCGCGGATGATCTTACCATCTTTTACGTGATACACACATAGTTCGTTTCTCGTTCGCCGGCCGATGTTAACAATGGTAACATCCATCAGCAACTGCAGCGCAAAATAGTCGTCTGCTACTATGGGCTCCGATATTTCCAGCAGATGCCGCTCCAGGATATTGTCCAGGAACAGTTGTTCTTTAGCCATGATAGCCGGCAGCCCTGTGGTAATACGGCCGTCCGGTTCTATGTTTACCGCATCCTCGTGAAAAAGAGTAGCCTGTGCCTCCGGAAATTTCCACTCCCGGCAAAGTTGAGCCAATGTATAAGCGATCCGTTTAACAACTGTCATGATAGTGATTTGTGGATACAAAATAACAGCAAAAAACACCACCAAAACAGATACAGAATTATGAATATTAAAGCATAACAGATTACCTTTAGGGAGATGAAAAAGAATAACGGGTTTATATACCTGAAACTGGCGGAAAAAATTCAGCAAATGATCAGCGGCGGCGTATATACCGTAGGTGACAAGCTTCCTTCTGTGCGGTCGTTACACCAGGAACATGGTATCAGCATCAGTACCGCACTACAGGTATACACCCACCTGGAAAAAAAGGGCTGGGTGGAAGCAAGAGAAAAATCAGGATACTTTGTTCATTATGCACATAATATCCGGCCCAAACTACCACCGGTATCAGATCCCCTGCCTACAGCGGGCAAAGTACAGATCAACGAAAAGCTGGCCATGTTCCGGAAAACAAGTCAGTCGCACAAAACCATTTCATTGATAGGCGCCTCCCCGGATACCTCCCTGCTGCCTTCTGTGAAGCTAAAGAAAGCACTTCAGCTCTGTGCCCGCGAGCTCGATACTTCGTATATCCCTTACGGTGATATCACCGGCCACGAGCCTTTCCGGCGCCACATAGCCAGGCACTGTCTCAACTGGGGACGTGCGGTATCACCTCATGAAATCATCGTCACCAATGGCGCTATTGAAGCAGCAGTACTATGTTTACGTGCAGTGGCCAAAGCCGGCGATACTATTGCCATAGAATCGCCTACTTTTTTCGGCCTGCTGCTGGGCATTGAAAGTCTGGGTATGAAAGCACTGGAGATACCTACCGACCCGGTGACCGGCATTAGCCTGGATAGACTCGAAGATGCCTTTAAACAAAAGAAAGTACAGGCCTGCCTGTTCGTCACCAACTACAATAATCCACTGGGCAGCTGTATGCCCGATAACAACAAGGAACAACTGGCAAAACTATTGCAGCAATACCAGGTCCCATTAATAGAAGACGATGTATATGGAGATCTGCACTTTGCGCCGGAGCGGCCCCGAACAGTTAAATCATATGATGAAGAAGGACTGGTACTGTATTGTTCTTCGTGGTCCAAATCCATTGCTGCCGGTTTGCGCATTGGCTGGGTAATTGGAGGACGCTACCATGAAAAAATTGCGCAACTTAAATTCATGACCTCCGCCAGCACAGGCTTGTTACCACAACTGGTGCTGACAAAATTCCTGGATCAGCAACGACTGGACCTCCATCTTAAATCCCTGCGGCAGGCCCTCAACATGCAAACCATGCAGATCACGAAGGCCATACAGGAATATTTTCCGGGAGAGACACAACTGACCCGCCCCAACGGAGGCATCAGTTTATGGGTCGTGCTGCCCCCTAAAGTCAATACCTGGCAGCTCCATGAGGCAGCGGTGGAACAAGGCATCACCTTTACACCCGGCTCCCTTTTTTCCAGCCAGGACCGGTACCATAACTGTATCCGGCTTACTAATTCCAACCCCTGGAATGATGACCAGGAATGGGCAGTCCACACACTCGGCCGCCTTATTGGCAAACAGCTAAAATGACTTCTCCCGAAAAAAAATAAAATAAAAACAGATGCCAAATTTGTACTTTTGACCAGATCAGATTTGCATTGCCATGATAAAAACCGCCGATCACCTGTACCTGCAGGTAGCTGATAACATAGAACAGCTGATAGAAAAAGATGTGATGAAAATAGGGGAAAAACTGCCTTCCGTGCGCATGCTCAGCAAGCAACAAGGGATTAGTTTAACCACCGCTTTCCAGGCGTATTATCACCTGGAATCAAAGGGTCTCATTGAATCCAGACCTAAGTCCGGCTATTATATCCGCTTCACCTCCCGACGCATGCCCGATATGCCCAATACCTGCGCACCGGTAAAAAAAGCCAGCGAAGCAACGGTGAGTGATATGGTGATGGAAGTATTCAGTCATCACAGAAACCCCAACATCCTGAATTTTTCTGTGGCTACTCCACCACCAGAACTACTGCCTGCCGCTAAAATGGCGAAAGCCGTGGTACATGCACTCCGCAACCTGCCCAATAACGGGATCGGCTATGAAGAGTTGCAGGGCAATGCGCTGTTACGCGGACAAATTGCGCGGATGTCATTAGGCTGGGGAGGCGCTTTTACAGCTGATGATGTGGTGACAACCAGCGGTTGTATGGATGCACTCACGTTGTGCCTCACGGCCGTTACACAACCCGGCGATACCATTGCGATTGAAAGTCCCGCTTATTATGGCTCCATGCAGCTGGCTGAAAGCCTGGGGCTGAGAGTGCTGGAAGTGCCTACCCACCCGATTTATGGAGTAGACCTCGAGTACCTCGATAAAGCCATTCCCCGTCATAAAATCAAAGCCTGTCTTTTTGTAACCAACTACAACAACCCGCTGGGTTCCTGTATGCCGGACAAAAATAAAAAGGTGCTGGTAGACATGATGGTGAAATACGATATTGCCCTGATAGAAGATGATATATACGGAGACCTTTATTTCTCCAAACAACGTCCTGCCAACTGCAAAACATTTGATAAATACGGGCATGTATTACTCTGCAATTCTTTTTCAAAATCACTGGCGCCGGGCTATCGCGTAGGATGGACGATGCCGGGAAAATACAAGGAAAAAGTATTGCTGATGAAACAAAATCATTCCATTGCATGTGCTTCGCTGCCACAGGCGGCGGTAGGACATTTCCTGGAAATTGGCCGCTACGAATTTCACCTGCGCAATTTGCGGAAAATGCTGCATACCCAATGTTTACGGTACTCTCAGGCAATCAACGAATATTTTCCGGAAGGTACCCGCATCTCCAGACCGCAGGGAGGTTGTGTGTTGTGGATAGAACTGGATGAATCCATCAATACGTTTGAATTGTTCCAGCAGGCCCTGAAACATAAGATCAGCTTCTGCCCCGGCAGAATTTTTTCGCTGCAGAACAAATACAATAACTGTTTACGTATCAGTTTTGGTAATGCCTGGAGCAAACAGGTGGATGATGGATTAAAAACATTGGGGAAACTGATCAAAAAAATTACGAATTAAGAATTACGAATTACGGATTTGTGAAGAGATATAAGCGATGGTTGATCTTCGCGTTTACTATCTCTTCACAAATCCGTAATTCGTAATTCTTAATTCGTAATTCTTTTTTTTAATGTCCTTGCTGCTGGTGCAGCATTTACACAATGCTGCACACGGCAACGCCCAGGATCATTTATCAACCGATCAACGGATGTACCATAAGTCCACCGTCTACATTATATTCTCCGCCTGTAATAAATGAGGCTTCATCAGAAGCCAGGAAGGTGACCATGTTGGCGATATCTTCCGCTTTGCCTAACCGGCCTAAGGGAGTGATATTGCCCAGATGTGTTTTAAAAACATCCGGCATGCCTACCTTTTCCAGTAATGGAGTGGCAATGATACCGGGATTCACGGTGTTAACCCGTACTTTCCGGCTGGCCAGCTCCCTCGATAAAGTTCTGCCCAATGAATTCAATGCTGCTTTGCTGGCAGATACTACGGCTGCATTTGGCGTGCCTGAATAAGCATTCAGGGCCGACAGCAGCGTAATAGAACCTCCGTCATTAATGAGCGGTAATAAGTGCTGTATGGTGAAAAAGGCGCCTTTGAAATTAATGTTCATTAATTCATCGTATAAGTCTGTTGTAACCGTTTCAAACGGTGCCAGTTTCGCCACACCCGCATTTATAAACAAGGCATCAATTTTTCCAAAACGCCCCTGTATATATTCCGCTAACCGCTTCGCATCATTCAAATCCGACTGATCTGCCTTAAAACCTTCTGCAGGGTGCCCGAGTGCATGTACAGCATCCCGTACTGCATCTGGATTACGACCTGTTATCAATACCTTTGCGCCCTTTGCTAAAAATGATGTTGCTGTAGCGAAACCTATACCGCTGTTACCTCCTGTGATAACAACTATTTTATCTTTCAATGATGACATGAATAATCTGTTTTGAGAAATTAGGCGATTAATGGATGTACACTAAGACCGCCATCTACATTGTATTCGGCGCCAGTGATAAAGGATGCATCGTCTGATGCCAGAAAGGATACCAGTTTGGCTATTTCCTCCGGACGACCAATTCTACCCACCGGTAGTTTTTGTGCCAGATGTTCTGCATTAATTACTTCTTTTGGCACCCCTGCCTTTTCCAGGATAGGTGTATCCACAGGTCCGGGATTCACTATGTTCACCCTGATCTTTCTGCCAGATAATTCCCTTGATAAAGTACGACCCAGTGAGTTCAAACCCGCTTTGCTGGCGCTGTACACTGCTGCTCCCGGCATCCCGGAATGTGCGTTCACAGATGATAGCAAAATAATAGTACCACCATCGTTAATTAACGGGAGTAAGTGCTGTACCGTAAAAAATGCGCCCTTCAGATTAATGTCCATTATCCTGTCGAAGTCTGCTTCTGTTACATCTGCTACATTCGCAAATGCACCAATACCAGCGTTTACAAACAGGATATCTATCTTACCATAACGGTCACGCACATACTCCGCCAATTTTTTTGAGTCTTCTATCTTTCCCTGGTCCGCAATAAAACTATCTACGTCCTTTCCAAGTGTAGCCACTGCCTGCTGTATGGCATCCGGCTTACGCCCTGTGATTAATACCTTTGCGCCTTTCGCCAAAAAATCTGCTGCTGTTGCATATCCTATACCGCTGTTACCGCCCGTGATGACAGCGGCTTTGTGTTGTAATAGTTCCATCCTATTGATTTATTTAAGTTTATCAATGTAATAACTCTAAAAAAAAGAGAAAATCTTCTCTATCAATTCATTAATTTAAACATTTCAATATATTAACCTATAAAAAAAGCTGTTGGTAAACCCGCCCGGTAGTCCCTCAGCTTAATTGTAAAAAGAACATCGACAATTGCTTCATCATCTCTTTATTGAGCGTTAATTCCACAATTCTGCCATTTTTTGAAGAATTCAGCACACCACTTTCAACCAGGATCTTCACATGGTGCGATACAGTGGGTTGCGATAAACACGTAAACTCACATACATCACCACAAATCAGCTTGCCCTTCTTAACAACCTCCATTAAAATAGATAATCGGTGCTTGTCGGCGATGGCATTTGCTGCTTTTTCTATAACTGCTAAATCCATAGAACAAAAGTAATACTATTTTCCAAATATCGAAATATTTCAATGAATATTTTTTTGAAGCTCGCTTTTTCGCCCCTCTTTCCGGTAGGCCAACGGCGTTACCCCGTAATATCTCTTAAACAAACGGCTTAGGTGGCTTTCGTCTGTAAACCCCAGCTCATCGGCGATTTCTCCAATGGTAAGGTCGCTGTAAGACACCCGTAACTGCACCAGGTTCAGCTTATAATTAATAATGAACTGCTGCAGGCTCTCCCCCGTCTGCTTTTTAAAGAACTCCCCGATATAGTTCTGGGAAAGATTGAATTTTGACGAAAGGACCTCCTGCCTCAGCATCTCCCGTCCATAATATTCCCCTGTAATAATTCAAAAGGCGTGTGCAAATTCCGTGCTTCCATAACCTGCAAAATTACAGTAATCCCCCCGGATTATACCTGTTGCATCCCATTCACCACCAATAACTTTGTACCATAAAAAATATACAGATGAAATTATTGGAATCAATTAGCGCAGCATCACTACCTCTTGCCAACAGAGTAGTGATGGCGCCTATGAGCAGAAGAAGAGCCACCGATGGTGTACCACATGATATTGTAGCAACTTATTACAGTCAACGCGCCAGTGCAGGACTGGTGATTGCAGAAAGCACCGTGATCAGTGCCAATGGTATGGGATACACCGATCTGCCAGCCATCTACAATGATGCACAAATAGACGGCTGGAAAAAAGTAACGGATGCCGTACATGCAAAAAACGGAAAAATATTTCTGCAGCTGGTACACTGCGGGAGATTGGGCCACCCGCTCAACCTCCCCGGTGGCGGCCCATTGGTGGCTCCCTCTGCAGTAACAGCAACAGGCACCGTAGACACCGCGCAGGGACCGCAGCTCATGCCAACGCCGGAAGCAATGAGTACTGCTGCTGTGGAAGAAATGATTGCATTACATGTACAGGCCACAAAAAATGCGTTGACAGCAGGCTTCGATGGCGTTGAAATACACGCGGCACATGGTTATCTTATTGAACAGTTTATGCATCCACTTACCAACCACCGTACTGATAAATATGGCGGCAGTATAGAAAACCGTAGCCGCTTTGTATTAGACATCGTAAAAGGCTGTATAGAAGTAGCTGGCCCCGACCGGGTAGGCATCCGTTTTTCTCCTTTTGCAGCATTGAATGGCCTGACATTATATAAAGAAGAAATTGCCACACATCTGTATCTGACTTCGAAACTAAACAGCATGGATATACGTTATATTCATCTCTCAGATCAGTCAACAAATGGTAGTGTACCTATCCCCGGAAATTACATCAGTTTAGTACGACAACAGTTTAATAATTGGTTAATTTTAGGTGGTGGTTTCACCGCCAACCGCGCAGAAGAAACACTGCAACGCAATGAAGCAGATCTTATTGCATTCGGAAGACCATTTATCTCCAATCCTGATCTGGTGGAGCGTTTCAGAAATCAATATCCATTGGCAGCCGCAGACAAAAGTACTTTCTATGAAGGTGGCGCCACAGGACTCATTGACTATCCCTTCATGATGACTTTACAATAGTTGTACTCCGCATATTTTTATATTATCTTTATAGCTTACATGTGTTGGAGATCCAACAGCCGTATAATCAAATATGCCAAACAAACTATTGCTATGAAAGCCATGAAAAATCAACTTTTATTATCTATCGCGCTTTTTACTTTCGCGGCCTGTCATGAAAGTAAAATACCGGAAGAAAAAATGGAGACCGCCGCTGCCCCACCGCAACCAACCGTATCTGCGGCAGGCGCTGAAAAAATTTCGCATCCATGCGCTATTCTTTATTCACCTGATAGTGCCCAACTGGCAAAATTAAAAAAAGAAAACGGGGAAGAAGCTTTTTTTACCATCGCCGATGATAACTCAAACTACATGGCCGATGCACGTATTTTCCTGGAAGGAAAAGGTGTAAAAATAATGGAACCTACCGGCGGCAAAATGCACTTTCAGTCTAAAACCGGCAATGCTACCACCATTGACTTAAGCGATCCTAAATATAACTGGGAAGCATGGATATATGATGGTAACAAACTCAGTAAAATAGATTTGACAGATATCGAAAATGAGTATAAAAAGTATATGAAGTAAGCTGTTAGCCATTAGCTGTTAGCAAATGCAGCGAAGATCAACAAATATTATTCTTCGCTGCATTTGCTAACAGCTAACAGCTAATGGCTAAAAGCTTCACAGGCACACAAGGATGCTGCTACCAAAATAGCCAGGAGGGCTATCTTTTTGTATTTATGCTTCATGCTATTCTCGTTTTAACCGCAGCTTGCGAAGAAATTGCTTAATGCCGGCAATGAGTGCAACTACACCTATCACTGCTATCACCGCCGGAAACAGCCAGGTGCCAGCCATATCGTAACAAAGTTTTTCAATACTCGTCATTCGCATACTGCCGCCAGATGCCTCCCAGGCTACCATTTCCCGGTACCGCATAATAGCAAAGGTGAAGAGTACGCCACTGATAATGATCGTCCATATCAGCGTGGGCCACGGGCTTTTAGACATGCTGTTGACGTATTCATAATCGCTGTCATGATGCGTTACTTTTTTCGGGGGTTGTTGTTCTTGTTCCATCAGGTATGTTTATTTATCAGGTCGAACAATTTTGGAGATCCTGCCTGGTGAATCATCTTCCTTATGCGGCACTATGGAAAAGAAATTATACTGCTTCAGGCTTTGAAGAGAAATGGTGACAGGTATTTCACTGAACGAAGTCGTTTCTTTTTTCAGGTCATTCCAGAAGCCGGATTCAAATTCATTGATAAAGTGCTCGGGAGTACTCACCCTGCTGGCATTGCCCTGCGCAAGAACGATGTTATCGCCATCTATTTTAATGACTTTAAACAGTGCATACACATTATTGGTAGTAGTAGCGCTGTTTTCATTGCGCACCAGCGTGCCACCCGTGCTGGCATAAAAAATATCTCCGGGATGCGGGTCGGCTACATAAGTTGCCAACTCTTTGTCGCTGGTCGACTTTCTATGTTTGGCAACCTGGGCAACCACTGCCAGCACAAGAATGAAGGCAGGAATCACGATCATCCCTCTCCACATGCGAAGGGGTGTTTTGGTCGTTGCCTTCAACTCTTTATATTTCGCTGTAATTTCGGGCGTCCACTTGGCTGCCGGGATTCTTTCTCCGTTGTCACAAAATGCTACACCATATTTCAGAGAAGGCATCATAGGTCCTACAAACCATACGTATCGCTGCAATACCGCGATGGTAACACCATCACCACCACTATTGGGCAAAGGGCATGCTAATCCCGGATAATGTTTTCGGGTATGTTCTACGGATCTGATCTGGTAAACAATAAACATAAGTGTGCGGGTTTGTTTGTTACGGTTTTTCTGTATAGTTCCACCCGGTAAGGCTACATTACATTCAGGCCGGGCTTAAAGGGTACCACCAATCAATTGCAATATTCAGGAATTGTTAACGAACCAGCAACTATTCCCCCATCATTTTTTTAATGGGCATATGCATCCCATACTGCCTTAGCTACTTTTGCAATGGTAGCATCCCGTTCCTGCTCAGTAGCGCCGGTGTCTGACACAAATACGGTGATGGCTATATGATTTCCATTCGGCAGGGTAATAATGCCCACATCATTGTGTGCGGCTGTCTGCCCATTGATGGTCCAGGCTGTACCGGTTTTATGTGCTACCACGGTGCCGGCGGGTAATAATCCTTTCAGTCTTTTAGCACCGGGGCCGGAAGTCGTCATCAGGTGCAGTAAATAGTTCCTGCTGCTGTCCGACAATACCGGTGCGGTGTAAAACTTCTCCAATAACTGCGTCATGGCCATTGGTGTGGACCAGTTTTTATATTGTACCAAAGGTTGCTCCTTCTGTACCTGCGCTTCTTCTGTTGTAGCGATATTGATCTGTTTTACACCCAATCCGTGAATATATCCGTTGACCTTCGCGGGACCACCCAGTAATTTAAAAAAGATATCACAGGCACTGCCATCGCTTTCACAGATGTTATATTCCAGCAGTTCTTTGATAGTTAACGTGACGTTGCCTTCCGGATATTTTTCGCGAATGGGACTATGCCCCGAGGTAGTCAGGTCTGATTGGAGAACTTTCACGGGTTGATCGAGGCGCATTTTGTGCGCATCTACCTGCTGCAAAATAGCGATGGCCACCGGGAATTTGTATACACTCTGCATCGGAAACCGTTCATCGCGGTTAAACGATACGGTATCTTTTGTTTCCAGTACCCGGGCGTATACCCCAACCTTTCCTGATATATTTCCGGCAATAGTGGCAATTTGTTGCCGGAGAGATTGCTGAGCAGAAGCAGCAGGAAGAAAACCTCCCAAACAAGCCACCATAGCCCATGTAAATATTGAATCCTTTTTCATCATATGGTCATTAATAAATATATACTCCCTAATATAAAGCATAATTCAGCAGCCGACTTCAATTTTACATTTAGAATTTCATCTTCTTAATATTATTTTAGGCTCCAAATACAGACGAAATTGAGCAAACCGATACTTGTTATAAAATTTGGGACGGCATCCATCACCCATCAGAACGGTGACCTGGATGAAACGGTGATTGCCGGCATTGCACGACAGGTGGCAGCTTTACATGCAGATCATCATATTGTGTTGGTATCATCCGGAGCAGTAGCTGCCGGGAAACAGTTTTTGCGCCATTACAATGGCACCATCAGCGAGCGTAAAGCCGCTGCAGCTGTGGGTAATCCGCTGCTACTGAATAAATACAGCCGCTACTTTGCACCCTATAATATTGCCGTGGCACAGAGTCTGTGCGAACGGCAGCACTTTTCCGACCGGGACCAGTTCCTGCAGCTAAAGCGCACCTACGAAGAGTTGTGGGCCAGCGATATCATTCCTATTGCCAACGAAAACGATGTGGTGAGCAGCCTGGAGCTCAAGTTCTCCGACAACGATGAACTGGCCACCCTCATTGCGGTAGGCTTTGGCGCCTCCCTGTTGTTGTTCAGCACCTCTGTAGCAGGTGTATTGGACAGATCCGGCCAGGTAGTACCACAGATAGATGTAATTGACAAAGCAGCCCTGGGATTGGCAGATAAAGAAAAATCCAGCCTTGGCCTGGGTGGCATGGTCTCCAAGCTCACCTTTGCCCGCCTGGCCACCAGGATGGGCATCAGGGTAGTGATATTTGGTATCCGTACGGAAGATGGTATACTCAATGCCATCGCAGGCAAAACGGGTACCTTGTGCCTCCCGCAGCCATGCAGCATGCCTGCCCGCAAGAAATGGCTGGCCAGCGGCAGCCTGGTAACCGGCAGGATACAGATAGATGCCGGCGCACAGCAAGCCCTGGAAAAGCGACATAGCCTGCTGGCAGTAGGCGTGCAATCCGTACTCGAAAAATTTGAATGCGGGGAAGTCATAGAAATCGTGAATGAAGATAATATCGCCATCGCCGTAGGCAGAGCGAAAATATCTTCTGATGTACTCGATGCCAAACACAAAGCACAGAACACAGAAGTGGCCCATGCCGATGATATTGTGCTGTTGTAATGTGTCATGCTCCCCGGGAATTTTTCCCGGCTTTAAAAAGTAAATAATATCATGGAGACTATACAACCCTTACTGGAAAAGGCGCAGCAGGCAGGCGTATCTATACGTACCTTGCCAGATGCACAAAAAGAAGCCCTGCTGCGCCGACTCGCGGCAGTGATCCTGATACAGTCAGAAAACATTACCACCGAAAACAAAAAAGACCTGGACCGGATGCCGGATGCAGATCCGAAAAAAGACAGGCTCCTGCTCACCCCGGCACGTATCCGTGATCTGGCGGCCAGCCTGGAAGATATTGCAGGCCTCCCGGATCCCGCCAATGTACTGGTCCTGGAACGGAAGCTGGACAATGGTTTACTGGTACAAAAGAAAACCGTTCCACTCGGCGTGGTAGGCGTGATTTATGAATCGAGACCAAATGTAACCGTTGATGTGGCGGCACTTTGTATCCGCTCCGGCAACGTATGTGTGCTGCGCGGTGGCACCGATGCCTTTCATACCAATACCATCCTCGTACAACTGATACAGGATGTATTAAAGGAATTTAAGGTAGATGAACATGTGGTGCAGCTACTTCCTACAGACCGTAACCTGGTGACCGAAATGCTGACAGCCGTAAAATATATCGACATCATTATTCCCCGTGGCTCTGAACAACTGATAGAATTTGTACGGGCCAATTCCAGGGTACCAGTGATTGAAACCGGTGCAGGCGTATGTCATACCTACGTGGAAAAAACAGCCGACCTCTCCAAGGCTGCCAACATTGTTACAAATGCTAAAGTATCCCGCCCTTCTGTATGTAATGCGCTGGACACTGTACTGGTAGATGAAGCCGTGGCGGCGGAATTCCTCGCGCTGCTGGCACCACAACTGCTGCCCTACGCGGTAGACGTATATGCGGACCCGTTAGCCTTTAAACTGCTGCAGCAAAATAATTATCCGCATCTCTTTGCTGCGCAACCCGAAGATTTCGGTCGTGAGTTTTTATCTCTTAAATGTTCGGTAAAAATAGTGTCCGGTACATCGGAAGCACTGTCACATATACAAACCTATTCCTCCCGTCACTCAGAGGCGATCATTTCCCGCGACACGGCGGTGAGTGAACGTTTCCTCAACGAAGTAGATGCGGCCGCAGTATACGTGAATGCCTCTACGCGATTCACTGATGGAGGTGTATTTGGCCTGGGCGCAGAAATAGGTATTTCTACCCAGAAACTGCATGCCCGTGGTCCTTTTGCACTGGAGAAACTGGTAACAGAAAAGTGGTTTGTGCATGGTGATGGACAAATCAGGGTGTAATCCTTCTTTCGTAGCATAATATAAAAAAGAGCAGTCAACTGCGCGATTATTTTCGCAAAGATGACCGCTCTTTTTTTATGTCTTTATAAAAATATCTACGCGATGGTAATCTGCTCATTCAAATACACATCCTGAATAGCATTCAGCAAAGCCGCTCCTTCTGCCATAGGGCGCTGGAAGGCTTTACGCCCGGAAATCAGCCCCATGCCACCGGCCCTCTTATTAATAACAGCAGTGCGCACAGCTTCTGCCAGATCAGCATCCCCTTCAGAAGCACCACCGGAATTAATCAATCCCATACGTCCCATATAACAATTGGCTACCTGGTAGCGGCAAAGGTCAATAGGATTGTCGGAAGTCAGCTCAGTGTAAATGCGTTCATCCAGTTTACCATAGGRAGAAGTACCTGTATTCAGGGCTTTATAGCCACCATTGACTACCGGTAGTTTCTGTTTGATAATATCTGCCTGAATGGTTACGCCCAGGTGGTTGGCCTGCCCGGTAAGATCGGCAGACAAATGATAATCCACATCTTTCTTAAACGCATCATTCCGCAGGTAGCACCAGAGAATGGTGGCCATCCCCAGTTCATGCGCCCTTTCAAATGCCTGGGATACTTCTACGATCTGCCGGTCCGACTGCTCAGAACCGAAATAGATGGTAGCTCCTACTGCCACAGCGCCGATGTTCCAGGCTTCTTCTACGGTACCATACATCACCTGGTCGGCCCGGTTGGGATAGGTGAGCAATTCATTATGATTGAGTTTTACAATAAACGGAATACGATGCGCATAGTTGCGTGATACGGAAGATAACACGCCAAAAGTGGAAGCTACTGCATTACAACCACCTTCTACCGCCAGCTTAACAATATTTTCCGGATCGAAATACGCAGGGTATTTCGCGAAAGATGCGCCGGCACTGTGTTCTACTCCCTGATCTACTGGTAGTATAGACATGTAGCCCGTACCTGCCAGCCGCCCATGATTCAACAACTGCCCCAAACTGCGCAATACCTGCGGATTACGACTGGATGGCTGGTAAATTTTATTCACCGTATCAGGCCCTGGCAGATGCAGCAAGTCTTTGCTGATAGTTTTACTTTGATGTTGCAGCAGGGTATCACTTTCTTTTCCTAATAATTCGCTGATTTTTTCCAAGGATAACATAAGCATGACTTTTTTGGTACAAATAATTTAAGGATTTAATACCGCACTGACCGGAACATGAAAAGTTAATATCTTAATAAGGTGTAGGGCCCTTTGGGCGCGGTTTGTCTTCCCGCTCTTCCGTTACCATTTCTGTACCTTCAAATGCACCACCGGAACCATCATGGATAATAGGCTCTTCTTTTATCACTTCTTCTTTTGTGACCGGCTTTTCTTCGTTGGGTTTAATACTCTTTTCCATAGTAACAAATGTAATGATAACTTACAAAACAGGAATTGATGACAGACACTTACATCAACAATTCAAACCGGCAACAATGAGTATGTTTGAAATACTCCCTGATCTAATCGCTATTAAACACGATTGCAGCACATGAGCTTATAAAAAGGCCCGTGTATTCCCAATTAATTAACACAAACAATGATCCTATATAACATATAAATTATCCACAATTTGGTTTGCGTTTTTTGTCAACTTTAGCGAAGGATTATGAATAACTCACTATTAACCCAACAGTGATTTGTATATATTTGTCCCCCGGAATGACTAAAAGAATCAATATGACCCAGATCGCTATTATCCGTCACGGCACCACTTCCTGGAATAAAGCAGGCAAACTGCAAGGCCATTCAGACATCCCGCTGGATGAAGAAGGCGTACAGCAGGCCATAAAACTGGGACAGCGGCTCACCGGCGAAACCTGGGACCTTGTTTACTCCAGTCACCTGATCCGCGCCCGCCAAACAGCTGCGATCATTGCGCAGGAATTAGGAATAGAAACGGTGACAGAAGACAGAAGACTGGGCGAAGCAGGTGGCGGCCTCATCGAAGGCACCACCGAAGAGGAACGCGTCAGTAAATGGGGAACGTCCTGGAAACTCCTGGACCTCGGCATGGAAAAAAATGCATCAGTGGTAGCGCGTGGTCGCTCCTTTATGCAGGATCTGCTGACAGAAAATTCCGGTAAAAAAATACTGCTGATCAGTCATGGCAGCTTTATCCGCCAGTTGCTGGATGCATTATTACCTGCCATGCATCCTACTCCTGCCATGAAAAACACCTCGATCACAAGACTTCAATTCTCCGACGAAAACTGGCATTGCGAACTATTTAACTGCGTGCGCCACCTCGAATAGCATGACGAATTAAGAATTACGAATTACGGATTGGAAAGAAGATTATAAACGCGGATATCTACCCACAAATCCGTAATTCGTAATTTGTAATTCGTAATTCATAACTACCTTTGCCGTTCATGAAGCTATTACTTATAGAAGATGAACCGGCTGTAGTATCTGTGATTACACGCGGTCTTTCCGAAGCCGGCTACGAAGTAAGCGTGGCGCCGGATGGCAGCAGCGGCCTGCAAATGGCACTCAACAACCCGTCATTCAGACTGATTATACTGGACGTAATGCTCCCGGGCATGAACGGTATAGAAGTATGCCGCTCCCTGCGTCAGGCAAAGCAGGAAGTGCCCATACTCATGCTCACCGCACTCGGCACCACAGAAAATATTGTGATGGGACTCGACAGCGGCGCAGATGACTACCTGGTAAAGCCATTTAAACTACAGGAGCTGGAAGCCCGCATCCGCAGCCTGCTACGGAGAAAAACAAATATCGACATACCCGTTCCCGTTACATCAGCAGCCGTGCTCACCCTGGCAGATCTAGAACTTGACATGGACACCAAATCCGCCAGCAGACAGGGAAGAAACATTTCTCTCACCGCCACAGAATACCGGCTGCTGGAGTTCCTGCTGAGGAATCCGAGGAAAGTACTATCCAGACTGGAAATACTGGAGCAGGTATGGGGCATCGAATTTAATATGAACACCAAAGTAGTGGATGTATATATTAACTATCTCCGGAAAAAAATTAATAAACATAACACCACAGAACTGATACATACCGTAGTGGGACTGGGCTACATGATCCGGGAAAATAAGGCCGATGAAGATACGCACTAAGATATTAATAGTATTTGCAGGTTTAACCATCTCCACTATCCTCATTATGAGTATACTGGTATACTATTTTGCCAACCAGCACTCCTTCGAGGATTTCTACAAACGCCTGGAAATACGTGCCTATCTTACTGCCAAAGCTACACTCCCCTATTACGAATCTGACTCTGTTATCTATAATGAAATACGGGAAGAACACCTGGAAAAACTACCTTCGGAAAAAGAATATTTCCTCCAGGTAGGTACCGATGGTAAGGTATATAAAGATGAACACCTTTCCCTCCCTAACAGCTTCTATGAGCAGGTACGCCTTGAAAACAAGGCCACCTACCGGGAAGGCGACCGTTTCTATGAAGGGGTGCTATACAAAAGCAAACAAGGACTGTATATCGTTATCGTATCGGCCATTAATAAGTATAGTGCGGAATATCTCGGCTGGCTGCGCAAAATATTAATCATCTGCTCCGTTGCCTCCAGCGTAATACTGGTAGCAGCCGGTATTTTCTTCTCCAAATATATTCTGAAGCCTATCCGGCATATGATGATACAAGTAAAAAGTATCAGTTCACGCAACCTACACCTACGGCTAAGCGTAGATAACAGTGGCGATGAAATCAATGACCTCGCCGGCACTTTTAATAATATGCTGGACCGACTGGAAACAGCCTTCGAAACACAAAACAATTTCGTCAGCAACGCTTCACATGAGCTGAGCACCCCGCTCACCGCCATTATTGGCGAAGCCGAACTGGCGCTCAATAAAGAACGGACACCGGAAAAATATATCTACTCCCTGGAAAACATTCTCCATGAAGCAGGCAGGCTGGAACATATCACTAAAAGTCTCCTTCACCTGGCGCAAACAGGCTTTGATGGTAAAAAGCAGGACTGGAGCCTGATACGGAGCGATGAATTGTTATTCACCGTAAAACATACCATCGACAAACTACATCCCGGTAACCTGGTAGAAATAGATTATAGCCTGTTTCCGGAAGAAGAAGATAAATTGCAGATACCAGGAAATGAACAACTGCTGGAGCTTGCACTCAGCAACATTGTGATCAATGCCATCAAATATTCCAACAACCAACCGGTATCTATTGCACTGGCTGCCACTGAAAAGAAAAATATCATTATCGTCAAAGATCAGGGCATTGGTATTCCACCGGAAGACCTGCCATACATCTTCTCCCCCTTTTTCCGTGCTTCCAATACCTCCCGCTTTAAGGGCTATGGTATTGGCTTGCCGCTAGCCATGAACATCATCCGTATGCATAAAGGAGATATCATTGTAAACAGCCAGGTAAACCACGGAACCGAGATCAGGGTGGAGTTGCCATTGTAGCGCCTGCTTTTCTTACCAAATTCTTACCACATTCTTACTACCTTTTAACGCCGCTCTTACTGGTTACTTATCTGGCAGCAATAATTTTGTTGTTATAAAAGATACCAGACATGAAAAATATACTCATACCAACAGACTTCTCTCTTCGCTCCCTCAGTTATGTGCACAGCATTGTAGCACAACATCCGTACGAGCAGGTTAATATTATATTAATGCATGCACTGCAGATGCCAGACTCATTATTTGACCTTATTACGTATACCCGCAACAGCCGGCACCTGGAACTGATTTCAAACGACTTCCAGGATGGTTGTGAAATTATCCGTAATAAATATTCTTCTGCCATTAACCAGTTGAAGATTGAATTCTTCCATGGTAATACCCGTGCAGCATTACGCAACTTCCTGCTGGCACAAAACATAGACCTGATTATTCAGCCTGCAGATCATGAATACAATGCACCTTCTAAAAGAAGTTATGATCCGGAAAAGCTGATCAGTAAATGTAATTATCCAAAGATGAAAATCCAGCTGCAACGCCGGAAGTTTGTGTCGGATAAATCCACCATATCAGCACTTTTGCTGGCCACAGAATAAAAGCAATTTTATGCTACTGAAAGAAAATATCCCCTTAAAATATGTATTTGGTAAGATCCGGTTTGAAATCCTGTTAGTGACTGTTTATTCACTGACGATTAACATCCTCTATTACCAATATGATTTCACCAACCTGGTGATTCCTATATCCGTGCCCATGGTGTTGGGCACCGTACTCTCTCTGCTCCTTGCGTTCCGCTCTAATCAGGCATATGATCGCTGGTGGGAAGCAAGAACAATATGGGGCGCCATTGTAAATGACTCGCGTTCACTAACACGACAGGTGTTAAGCTTGATGGATGCAGCTTATCAATCGGAAGACCTGACAATTTTCCAGGAACGCTTTGTAAAGCGACAGGCAGCATGGTGCCATAGTTTGGGACAATCGTTACGAAAGACAGATCCGCTCAAAGGTCTAGACAGGTTATTATCAAGACGGGAACTTAGTTATGTGATGAAGTATGATAACGTACCGGCTGCCTTGTTGCTCTTACATGGAAAAGACCTGAAGTATGCATTGGAACAGGGATGGATTAATCAATACCAGCAGGTAGCGCTGGATCAGACATTATCCCGGCTCTGTGATGCCATGGGTAAATGCGAACGTATTAAAAATACCGTGTTCCCGGCTACTTACAGCTTGTATACACATTTCACCCTCATCTTCTTTATACTGTTATTGCCGTTTGCCTTAATAGATGTACTGGGCTTCATGGAAATACCTTTGGTAGTAGCCATCGCCTCATCATTC
The DNA here is from genome assembly GCF_056399985.1 of Chitinophaga sp. 01L420. NCBI lineage: Bacteria > Pseudomonadati > Bacteroidota > Chitinophagia > Chitinophagales > Chitinophagaceae > Chitinophaga > Chitinophaga sp. 01L420. Next base: position 57,727 of record NZ_JBFTSK010000050.1, on the reverse strand, counting down.
CTGCTCATTGAAAAAATGGCGATCAATCTGCAGGATCCATTTGAAAATAAACCTACAGATACACCGGTAACGACTATTGCCAGGAATATTGAAAAAGACCTCCGGCAAATGTTGCATGAGCAATATAGCATACCGGAAGAGCCGGTGAAAACACCCGCTTACTACGTTCTTTAATGTTGATTTGTGTTTAAGGCTACTTCCTTCAAAAAGGGCCGTAATTTATAGCGTAAGACGACAGCTCCGGTATCCACCGGAGCTTTTTACATATTAGCCAGCTCCTTACGGGAAAGCCATACCCATTTACGGATAGTACGGCGGATGTATCTTGGATGCAGATCGATTTCTTCGCGGGTATGTTCAAACTGTGCTTTTGCTTCTGCCGTTCTTCCCTGCTTTTTTAACAGCAGCCCGTAATAATACATGGCTTCCAGGGAATGATGTACCTGTATTACTTTCTGATAGGCTTCTTCCGCCCTGGCAGGTTGTCCTGTAAATTCCAGCGCGCGTGCATACAACAGCTCATCTTCTGCCTTACTCATTCTCACGCCCTTCGTGGCATTTACTTTATCGAAATTGCTGATGCATGCTGCATAGCTGCCATTCAGGAAATGAAGCCGCGCCAGCTGCAGCAGAATGCCCGGATCTTTGGTAAAAGCATTCGCACATTCCTGGGTCAGAGCAATGGCTTTATCATATTGCTTTTGCTGCGCATAAGCATCTGCCAGTTGTAATTTATTGGTAACTGTATCGGATATACGTACTTTCCGCTCCCATTCTTTAATGCGTCCATTCGGCCAGATGGTCCGCAACAGGCGCTCTCCAAATTCGCCACTGCTGATCTCCGGTAATATCTCCCTGAATAAATAAACTGCTACTCCCACCAGTGGAATAAACACAATAAAATATAACCATTCTCTTCTACCAGCTTTTAACGCATGTATCACACATACAATCTGCAAAATAATAACGAGATAATAATAGTTACTCCAGAAAGGGAACATAGTGCTGTCGATAATCAGGGTTAGGGAAACTGATTTGGCCGCAAAATAAGAAAATATCCTAATTTGCGGCATTGATTAAAAAAGCCGCCACTTTGAAGAAATTTTTTAAAATCGCAGGATATTCCCTGTTAACCATTTTCCTGCTGATAGGTGTATATCTGTTGTCAGCGTATACCCTTTCCCGTATGAGCACCAGCCGGGAAACTGTTGATGATGCAGATATTACCATTTATATTCTCACTAACGGTGTGCATACTGATCTTGTAGTACCGGTACGTACCCCGCAAATAGACTGGAGCACGCGCATTCCTTTCCGGAATACCACCGCCAACGATACTACCGCCACCCTGCTGGCCTTTGGCTGGGGCGATAAAGGCTTCTATCTCGAAACGCCCACCTGGAACGATCTGAAAGCCAGTACCGCATTTAAAGCGGCCTTTAACCTGAGTACTTCCGCTATACATGCTACCTATTATCATGGTCTGCGGGAAAATGAAAGCTGCCATGCTATCATGATAAGTAAATCCCAATATGCCCGCCTGATTACTTATATCAACAATAGCTTCCGGACAGGAACAGATGGAATGCCGGTGAATATTATCACAAAAGCGAATTATGATAACAACGATGCCTTCTATGAAGCCAAAGGCAGCTATAACCTGTTTCATACCTGCAATACCTGGGCAAACAGTGGTTTAAAAAGCTGCGGACAAAAAGCTTGCAGGTGGACGATTTTTGACACTGGTATTTTTTATCAGTATAAAAAGTAATCGTTACTCAGGCATCATAAAATATCTCAATTAACAGTGTTCCTTTTTCATCCCGCCATTTAATCCATCCCTGCGTGGTGTCTTTTTGGATCAGGAGCCAATCTCCTTCTATTTTAACGATTTCGTTTAGCGCATCCGTGCCGGCATCCACAGTTACCAGCTTTTCATGAATAGACGGCTTTTCCCGCATGGGGTTACTTTTAGCATCAAAGTCAACACAACAGGCACTCATAATATTCTCCTGCACGGATTGGGAGAAAAAGTTGCTATCCTTACAACTGATATAGCTGATGATATTTTTTTCTTCATGAACAACTACCTTATACAAGCCATTTTCCTTACCCAGGCAGCGGAATATAAGCAGCCAATTCTCGGGTTTCATAGCATAAGGGGAGATAGAACTATCCGAAAAAGAGTCATCATACACTGCTGTTTTCCAGCTGGAGCCATCACTGTTCAGGAACTGTAACTGCCTTATTGTATCTCCCTTTAGCCGCACGAAATCGCAGTGAGCTGCTGCCGGCTGCGTGGCATCACCCGGCGTAGCTGAAATGACTTTTTGTTGATGGCTGTTTTCTGTGCAGGCAGCACAGAATAGCAAAACGGATAAAAAATATATCTTCATTAAATTTACTTTTCCAATATCCATATCGTAAAGACAATACAAAGCAATAGTATGATTAGTATGATTAGTCCAATTAATTTATTTTTATAACCATCATCATCCAATACCTCAGGGAACGGCCTTTTCCGGCCTGTAAAGAGCCAGCGAATAAATGCACCCGGGATATTCAAAACATATGAGAGGACGATTTCTGCAATTATCTCCAGTATTATTTGCATAGGGTTTAGTTTATTTTTTCTTCTAGCTTTCTTTCCCTGATCGTTATACCATTCACATACTCCTCTTCTTTCCTTAATACTCCTCTACTATTATAATATCTCCATAACCCCGTCCTTATTGGTTTATACTGGGTATCTCTCCTTGGCCCACTACGAATGCCTGTCGCCGGATCTACTGCCCAGGCTTCTACTGTATCCAATTTAACAGCATCCATATAGTTGCCACTAAAAACAATATGGCCAGTGGATTTTGAGTAACGTTCAATATACATAGCTCCTTTGCAGCTTTTCAGTAAAATTCTCAGGTAGTACGCCCCTCCTTCGCTGAGAGTAACAGTATCAGGGCTGAGTTCTAAACGCATTCCTTTGCCAATGGCATCAATCATGATAAATTGCGCACAATCTTTACCTTTGGTTTGTGCATTTAAAATATGGAAACAAGAAAGCAAAATGATAAGCAGTGATAACTTTTTGGATTTATTGGAATGCAGCATGAATGAATATCTATAGCCAATAAAAGTAAGAATTATTTTTTCTATATATGTGGTTTCCTGTTCCATCCTTCTCCTGTCGCAATTATATTGATCCGGTACTTATCATGTTTGATTAACAGGCCCTCAATTACCTGATACACTTCCTTTATGCCTCCAGTCGACAACAATAGGTCTTTATATTTCCCCTCCGGGATAGTAATATTTTCCCAGAAAATCTATTAAAAAGCAACTGTTTTAAACGCTTACACATTATTCAATTATTAATATAATAATTATCCATTTTCTGATTTTATGGTTAAATAAACATTACCTATCTTAACATACGATTAACATCCAGCTTAGCTTACTTGATTAGATTTACCCTGCAACAAAGCATATTGATATGCATAGAACAAATGACACCCAAGCACAGATCCAAAACGTTTTTTTGAAATATTAGATTGTTTAATGGATACTTTTTTCCATGTTTGTTTATATTCCCAAGGAAGCCGTAATTCAAAATGTAACCCTCGTAATAATCGTTTATGAAACCTGATAACTATACATCTGCTTACTCACTGAAAGAAAGATTGCTCACACCGGTATTTGCGGGCACCAAAGGCTTATTGAAAATAGAAGAAAAACGTCCCGTCATTGTTGTTAATGGAGTCGCCCTGTTGATGATTTCCCTGGTCATAGGCGTTGGATCCTATTTTTATATGCTGAAGAATTCTATATTTTTTCTCATTGGTGTGCCACTTGAAGTCATTTGCTTTTCTACGGTGATAAGATTAAATTATTGTAAACAGTACTTTCAGGCTACGTTATTCATGTTGGTCATAAATGTCATCTTTGTCACCTATTGGAGTATTGTGCTGGGAGCTGGTATATCTACAGAAATGTTAATGATATTCATCTCGCTTATTATATTCCATCTGAGTGGGTCATTATTTTTACATAAAGAGCGGGGACTGATATACGCGTGCCTGGTCGGATCAGGGCTATTAATGATTGGTGTATTGGTAAATGCCTCCTACCACCTGATTAAACCACTTAATTTAAATCCAGGTATAGCGCTTACGATGAGAAGCTATACTACTGTTGCATTATTCCTGTTAATAGTATTTGTGATGTCTACCTATGTGTCACAGATCAAATCCTTGCTGATATCGGAAAGAAAGTTAAAAGAGATCTCTGAGAGAAAGAGCGTTTTCCTGAGAGAAACTTTCCATGAATTAAGAACTCCGCTGAACGCCATATTTGGTAATGCTCAATTGTTCCACAGAAGAAAAGATAAATACAGTGATTCGGAGAAACTGGAAATAGAGCAATTATTTGCATCCTGCTACCTGGCCAGAAATCTGATCAATAATGTACTTGACATGTCGCGTATAGATTCCGGCAAGTTCTATAGTATCATTAAAGAGCCGGTTAATTTAAAGGAATGTATTGCACATTGTGTAACGATGAACAGTTACATTGCAGGCTCGAGAGGAATCGTCATTAAAAACTCATTTGATGACCAACTCCCTGCAGTTATTAACAGTGATCAGCTTATTCTGACCAAGATTATTAATAATGTTTTATCCAATGCAGTAAAATTTGCTCCTGGCCATAGCAATGTAGTATTCAGCGCGCTGAAAAAGGAACAACAGATTATATTCAGCATTCAAAACAAGGGGGTCATTGACAGTAAAATCAGCAGCAAAATTTTCGATCCTTTTGTTTCCGGAAGAAATCAGTTCGTTGAAGGAACAGGACTTGGGCTGGGCATTACAAAGCACCTGGTAGAACTTTTTGCCGGCGCTATCCGGTTAGAAACAGACGAATCCAACCAGCTTACCACCATTATAATCGAAATACCCTTAGAAGTAAGCACCGAAAAAATCGCTGTTCAGGAACCCATTCAGTTTAGAAAAAATTGCTTCTCCGGCTCTTCTGTATTAATTATTGAAGATGAGCTTTTAAGTGCTACACTATTAACTAAAATACTGACAGAAATGGGAGCCAGCTTCACACTGTGTGCTGATTGGGAAAGTGCTGCCGATGCTATTAAACTGGAGAAACCGGATGCTATTATTTCAGACTTAAATTTACCTGACATGTGTGGCAAGGACTTGCTGCAACATCTGCGTAACAGTCCTGAACTAAAAGGCATTCCTGTTTTAATTGTATCAGGAGATGCCTTTAGTTCAGTAAAAGAAGAAATGCTGACAGCAGGTGCAGATGCCTTCATCTCAAAACCTGTTCATTTCAAAGAATTGTATATAGAATTATCTAAACACCTGCCGCAACATCATGCACTTTTATAACGGCCGGTATCTATCACCGCCCAATCATCGTACCCTCTGACCATTCTATATAAACCATCCAGATACAAGTCCAGTCGGGTATTAATACCTTTGCTCCAAAACGGAATCCTGCTAAGACACTGGTCTAGCTTTTGCAGATACGCGGCATGATAATCTTCCACGTATTGAACCGCTGCCTCATAAGGCAGGTTCAATTCTCTTTGTGCAATAAAAATCAGGTTGAACCCAATGGTATCGAGGTTTTTCTCACGTTCAGCCGAATGTAAATCATTCGAAAAACAGCCCAATAAATTCAGGATAAGCTCTACTTCTCTTACTACTTCATGCTCATAAACTTCGGCAGGCAACTTCAATCGTTCAAAAATAGCCACTAATGGGAACATGATGTAAAAGCCACCAAAAGGACGTATTTCAAAATACTTCGCTATAGATGGAACATAATTATTCAGCTGCATGTCGATTTCAAAGAAACACTCGTTTAAATAATCAATCATATGCCGGCAAAGCTGACGATAAAGATAAGGTGTACTGATAGCACGGAACCGCTCCATAACATTCACCAGTCCTATACTCAGACCGTTATCTGATGGTTCCCGTTTGTCCTCCAGAATGTTGATGAACTCATGTAACATAGATTTCATTTCCATAGCGGCCTCCGCTCCGGCAGAACCTCTGTCACAGGTATCATCTACCGTGAATAACCAGGTGAGCAAATCACCTGCCAAACAAAGCTGATCAAATGTCGCATTGGGATACTCCCTCGCGGCTTGCAAACCAAACTGGGCTTTGGTGTACCAACCCATTGGTTTAAACTGTGGGGCCAGATCATAACGCTGTACCCATTTCAATGTGTTCAATTGCACTTCCTCGAAAAATGCATTAATTGCAGGTTGACCTGGTAATGTACAGGCATACGCATTCATTGACATAACTGTAGTTTTTAGTTGTTAGAAAAAAAGGGACTGATAAGTAATATTTCGGAATAGGAATGTTGCATTACATAAGTAGTGATAAAGCGCACTAATATATCTACGATATATTATATGTTACATACGTAAAAAATCGCCAGAAGGTGCAGTAAGACGGGCATTTAATGCAATCAATTGGGTACAATCTAAATAAAGTTGGGTACAATTCAACTAAAATGGACAAACTATTTTTCACGAACAAAGCGGCTCCCTTCGATGTTCTTAAAGGATTCCAGACAATATTTACCGGCTGAAATACAAGGGTGAATTTCTACCGCACTTCGCTCTCAGTATCTCTTTAATCGAATACTATTTATTTATAATAAATAAGCCATATGGAAAACTTAGTAAAAGAACAGCTGGACTATTTTAATAGTAATGTCACCAAACCCGTTGCATTCAGGGTCGCGCAATTAAATAAATTATACGACCTCCTGATCGCCAACGAAGCCATGCTCACCACAGCTATTTATAAAGACTATAGCAAATCCCCGTTTGAAACATTTCAAACCGAATTCGCCGCCGTACTGGAAGAAATAAAGGTAGCCATCAAAGACCTGGATAAATGGGCTGCCATAAAACCCGCAGCCACCAATACCCGGAATCAGCCTGCCAACAGCTATATCATCCCTGAACCGCTGGGGGTAAGTCTTATTATTGGCCCCTGGAACTACCCCTACCAGTTGTCTCTGGCGCCCGTAGTGGCCGCCATGGCCGCAGGATGCACCATTGTGCTTAAACCCAGTGAACTGACCGCCAACTGTAGCGCCGCCATGGCCCAGGTCATCAACACCCATTTTGAAGCTCTACTTCAAAGTGATAGAAGGAGGAATACCGGAAACCACTGCGCTGTTGGAACAGCAATTTGATATTATTTTCTTTACCGGCAGCGTCCCCGTAGGAAAAATAGTATACCAGGCCGCCGCTAAACATCTCACACCGGTGGTATTGGAACTCGGTGGCAAAAGTCCCGTCATCATCATGCCCGACAGCGACCTCGATATATCCGTAAAAAGATTGGTCTGGGCGAAATACCTCAATGCCGGCCAAACCTGCATCTCTCCCGATTATGTATACGTCCATAAAAGTATAGCCGATGATTTCCTGGAAAAAGTAGCCAAAGAAATAACCAAATCCGACTATAAACTAACAAATGACAATTATGTAAACATCATTAACGAGCGCAACGCCGCGCGGGTAGCAGCATTGATTAATCCCGATAAAATATACGTGGGCGGCAGTTACGATGTAACTAAGCGCTTTATTGAACCCACCGTGCTACACCATATCACCTGGGAGGATAAAGTAATGCAGGACGAAATATTTGGCCCCATCATGGCAGTGATGACCTTTGAAGACCTGGACACCATCATAAAAGAAATCAAAGCACGCCCTAAGCCCCTGGCGCTATATTTATTTACGAAAGATGAAAACATCACCAAAAAAGTGCTCAGCGAAATATCCTTTGGCGGAGGTTGCGTAAATGAAGCCATCATGCATATCGCCAATGGCCACCTTCCCTTTGGCGGCGTAGGCGCCAGTGGTATTGGCAACTACCATGGAGAGGCGGGCTTCAGGGCATTTTCCCACTATAAAGGAATCCTCGACAAGGCCCTCGTAGCGGATCCCGAAACCAAATATTCTCCTCATACCCCCGAAAAACTACAACAGATGAGGGCTGGTATTTAAACCAGGGAAAGTATTACTTCAAAAAATTTACCTTTATCCATCCGGCAAAACCGGGTGGTCTGCTTTATGAAAAAACTACTGCCTGCCATCTTATTACTACTAAGCGCCCATGCCGCTTTCTGTAAAACATATCTTATTCACAGCGAAAAAGAATTCAACGACATCAGCCGGCAAATAAAAGCCGGAGATGAAATAATGATTGCAAATGGTACCTATCCCCCCTGGGCCCTTATCATTAATACCAGCGGCACCGCCAACCAGCCCGTTACCATTATGGCGGAAACAGCCGGTAAAGTAATATTCACCGGAGATGCAGCCCAGCCCATTTTCAAACTGACCGGCAGCTACACCATACTCAGTGGCATTACTTTCATAGCCTGTAATATATTAAAGGCAGATAAACAGGCAGGCATGCTCGCAGAATTAAACAACACACAACACTGCCGCATCACCGCATGCGAATTCAGTCAGAATGTGGCTAAAGCGCAGTTTATGCCGCTAGTGGTTGTTTCGGGACATGGCGAATACAACCAGGTAGACCACTGCACCTTTACCGGCAATATAGATAACCAGGAACTACAGGTAAAAATTACGAAAGACGCTTTTCCGGAATATACCCTGATAGAAAATAATGAATTCAGGGATAAAAATAAAGTCTCCTGGAAAGTAGTCAATGGAGGAGAATGCGTACAAATAGGCCAGGACCCGGTTTTACTGGGTACCCTTCAACCGAAAAGCATGGTCCGCTACAACCGCTTTATACGCTGTAGTGGCGAAGCAGAAGTGATCAGCAATAAGAGCAGCAATAATATATACCTCCTGAATTACTTCGAAGACTGCGATGGCGAATTAGTGATGCGGGGCGGACATGATTGTATCATCGACAGCAACATCATTAAAGGTGGCAATAGCGGTATCCGTATAAACGGCACCGGGCATCAGATCACCCATAACCAGATCAGCCACGTGAAAACAGGCATCCGGCTCATGTATGGTATGGCTGCCAGCAAAAGTGAAATAGGATTTTATACTGCCGCCAGCGATTGTGTGATTAAATTCAACCGCATTGAAAATGCCATAACAGGCATTCTAATCGGGGATAGCAAAAATGCCGACTGGACCGGTAAATTTGATACCACCCGCTATCCTTCGAGGGTAATGCAGGATGTAGCGCCTTATAACAATACCCTGTCGGATAATACTTTTATAGCAACACAAACGAACGTGGTCACACAGTAAGAGTACCGAAGATGCGTTTACGCTTAACAATGAGATTATAACGCGAACAAATGAGATGCTTTAATGAATTAGCGTAGACATAACCGGCTATTTTTGTCTCCACTACAATCATAAAGATGAAATTAAAATTTTTAACGGCAGTTATCATCACCATTTTAAACGCGGCAGCGCCATCCATAGCACAGCAGGCACCCGCAAATATTCCGGGCGACTTTGCGGATCCGTCCATTATCCGGCAGGGGAATAACTATTACGCAATCGGTACTTCCAGTGAATGGGGCCCTCACTTCCCGATCTTTAAGTCCAACAACCTGCAACAATGGGAACAAACAGGCTTTTTATTTGATACGCCTCCCTCCTGGACCGTTGCTTCCTTCTGGGCACCAGAGTATTTCTTTCACCACAACACCTACTACGTTTATTATACGGCTAAACGAAAAAGTGATGGCGTTTCCTGCATCGGCGTGGCCACATCTGCATTTCCCGATCATGGATTCAAAGATCATGGCGTGCTGATTGCGTACGGCCATGAGTCTATCGATGCCTTTGTATTCAACGACAACGGACAACTATACATCACCTGGAAAGCCTATGGTCTGGATAAAAGACCCATTGAAATCCTGGGCAGCAAACTATCCGATGATGGACTTTCCCTCACCGGCGATCCTTTCACACTCCTCAAAGATGAGCAGCGCATGGGGATAGAAGGACAAAGCATCCTGAAAAAAGATAAATACTATTACCTCTTTTACTCCGCAGGCAACTGTTGTGGCGTATCCTGCACCTATAATGTACGCGTGGCCCGCGCCCTCTCTATCACAGGACCTTATGAGGACGATGCAGCCAACCCCGTGCTCTCGGACGGCCGCGACTGGAAATGCCCCGGTCATGGCACCTTTGTACAGGATACGAAAGGCAACTACCGGTACCTATATCATGCCTACAATAAAGCCAGTAATGTATTTACAGGAAGAGAAGGCATCATAGCAGCCCTATCCTGGGATGCCCAACAGTGGCCGGTGTTCAGCCATATTTCCAGTTCCCTGAAAAGCCAGCCAAAGACATCTTTCCATTATGATTTTTCAAAACCAACGAAAAAAATATGCTGGCAATGGGACTTTAGAAACATGCAACCCGATTTCAAACAGGCAGATGGAAAGTTATACCTGTCCGGAAAACACAGCGACAACAATCCTGCTGGCGTAGCACTTACGGTACGACCATTCAGCGCATCCTATGAAATCAGCACGGCGATATTAAATAATAATCCCGCAGCCAAAGGGTTGATCATATATGGCGATGCCACAGCCGCCCTGGGCATTGCGGTGCGGGAAGATAAAGTGGAATGCTGGATATCGAAAGATGGAAAAAGAACCGTGCTTAACGAACAGAAAATTCAATCCACGCAGCTGCCGGTATACCTGAAGATGATCGTATCCCCTGATTTTACCTGCAAGATGTATTGGAAACAGGGCACTAACTGGAATGAACTAACGCCGGACCAACAACCTTACCCCATCAGCTTCCTGCCCCAATGGGACCGCAGCCCGAGACCAGGGCTCAACTATATGGGCAGTGGAAAAGAGAATGCAGCATTCAGTTTCTTCGAGATCAAATATGGAAATTGAATTACGAATTACGAATTACGAATTACGAATTACGAATTACGAATTACGAATTACGAATTACGAATTACGAATTTGTGCGGAGATAGTAAACGCAAAGAACATCCGCTATTATCTCCCCACAAATCCGTAATTCKTAATTCGTAATTCGACAGGGGGGGTAAAAATATTGTTTTTTTATAGTATATTACAGCATACTATTCCCCCGTTTCCTATATTCATTTTATGACATCCCCGCTAGCATATCATGACCAGGAACAGAAAATCCTTGCCGGATTGCAATCAGGTGGCCCGCAAAGGCGCATTTATGAAGAACAATTGTATGACCAGTTCCATTATCTGATTGGAGAAGGCATGCGAAAATACAGTCTCCCTGAAGAGGAAAGTGCCAGCGCCTATTCTGACGCCATTATCAGTGTCATCGACAATATCGTTCATGCCCGCTTTGAAGGCAGGTCTTCCCTAAAATCATACACCTACCAGATATTTCTTAACAAATGTGTTGACATAAAACGAAAAACAACGACTAATAAAGGGAGGGTACATCAAACTTACAGCATAGACTCGCTGCTGACGCTGTTGCCGGATAATGCCCGCAACATTGTACAGCAACTGATAGACAACAGCAACCGCTCCCTGTTACAAAAAAGCCTGGCAGACCTGGGTGAAAAGTGCAGACAGCTATTGTTACTGTTTGAAGATGGTTATAGTGATAAAGAAATCGCTACTGAATTACAATATAATTCTGCCGATGTAGTAAAAGTAAGCAGGCGTAGGTGCATGGAAAAACTAAAAGAAAAAATGCTGCCGCTCAACCGGTTTTATGAATGAAACATTGCACTATATTGACGATTATTTCTCCGGCGCGTTATCGGCTGCCGAGAAGCAGACGTTTGAACAACGCTGTGTTGCAGATCCCGACTTTGCAAAAGAGATCGCCTTTTACCTGAGTGCACGGGAAGCCTTACAGCAACAGTTGTATGAACAGAAAAAACAATTGTTCACGGAGCGCCATGCGCAACTGGTCAGCACAGCTGCTACAGCAGAAAAACCGCGTAGCAAAATATACTATTATATCACCGCCGCTGCCTGCCTTTTATTCCTGCTGGGATGGTTCTTTATTTTTAAAGCGCCTACTCCCCAACAACTCGCCGGACAATATATACAAACCGATCTGCAACAGTTGAGTGTTACTATGCATAGTGGCAGCGACAGTCTTCAAAGCGGTATAGCGGCTTATAATAACAAAGACTATGACGGTGCCGAAAAAATATTTCAATCACTTACCCAACAGGAAGCCATCGCCCCGGATGCTACCAGGTATCTCGGCCTTGTTTACCTGATCAGTAATAAATACGACAAAGCAGTGGCTGCATTTGATACGTTAATAAAGTATCCGCTGTATGCCAATCCAGGCCCATTTTACAAAGCCCTTGCACTCATGAGACGCAACAGCCCCGGAGACCGGCAGCAGGCAAAACTGTTGCTGGAAGAAGTACGCGACAGGAAATTGCCCGGCAACAAACAAGCCATTCAATGGCTTAAAAAAATGTAAACATGAAACCTCTTCAGTTGAACCCTATGCACCTGTGTTATGCAGGGATGCTTTTCGTTTTACTACAAGCTTGTAACGGTGGCGCTAACCAGCAAAAATCAGATTCCACCCAAAAAGAGCAATCGTATCCGGAGCAAAATAAAGCGACACCACCGCATAAAACTGATAGCCCTTATAAAGCCCCGGAATACAAACCAAACGAACTGGTAATCTACTTTAGAAAAACGCCTGCACCAGYCGACATCATCGCGCTCAAAACCCGTATCCACGCTTATACCGGCAATTCAGACAGTATCCGGGTTCAACGTTGTAATAGTTGCACGGCAGTAGTGGAGTTATGGCAGGCCACCGATATACACACATTTGTTCATGCAGACGGTGTAAAAGGCGGTGCCAGTACCGGCGGAGGCTCCAAAGGTGTGGGAGAAGACTCACTGGCKTATTACACCCAGAATTATCATGTAGACATCCCATCGGAACCATATATGCCTGCCGATATCAAAAGAAAACTACCTCCGGCCGCCAATAACGGTGGCGATAATATTATCGTGGCTTTGCTGGATACCGGCGTAGATACAACCATCAGCTTTGCCAGCTACCTTTGGACCAACCCTGCTGTGGATAGAAACTGTTACACAGGTGACCTCCATGGCTGGAACTTTGTAGACCACAACGCCAATATCCAGGATAATAATCCAGCGGCTCACGGTACTATCATCAGCCAGTTTATCATCAATGAATTCCAGCGGCGACCAGGTAATAACCTGCAGCTCATGGTGCTGAAAACACATGATAGCAACGGCAATGGCAATTTATTTGACGTCATTTGCGCCCTGAATTATGCCGCCAGCCAACATGCTAACATCATCAATGCGAGCTGGGGATTCTATAGTAACTATAGTTTTCCATCTCCCTACTACCCTATTGATTCGCTCATTACAAAAGATCTGGCAGCACGCGGCATCCTGTTTATAACAGCCGCCGGCAACAGAATAGAGGCAGAAGATAATAAAGCCAAACTAAGTGGCATTAAGGAAACAGATTTAAGGGATCTGAAAGACCACCATTTTTTCCCGGCCTGCCTTGGCGGCACTAATAATAATATCCTGGTAGTAACTACCGTTAACGACACTACGGTAAGTCCTACGCAAAATTATTCGGACAGCCTGGTGGACCTGGGTGTAAAAGCAGATCTGGCAGCAGATGGCTTTTTGAAATTCAAAGTACCCCTCGCATTAAATGAGGCGTATATCTCCGGCTCTTCTTTCGCTACTGCTATCGCTACAGGTAAAATAGGCGCCATCTGCAAGCAAACATTATACAAGAAAAATCTTAATAAAACACCATTCATCACTGCTCTTGGTACTGCCGTGCAAACAGCACCCAGGCTAATTGCTAAAAAACAGGTCCGTGAAGGCCGATTTATAAGACCCAGATAACGTATGCGCGATGGCATGCAGGTAATCATCACCAGGAAAATATTATACAGGCAGCTGCTGATACTTTGCTGCCTGTTGTGCCCTTTTTATGCCTCTTCCCAATGCCCTGCACCAGCGGTGTTCATAGATCGTATTACTGCTATTGAACAAAACAATGATACCGGCAACGAAACAAAAATACAACAGCTGGACTCGCTGCTAAAACTTTGCCGGCAATGTCTTCCCATCAAAGACAGTGTATATGCACGGATTGTACATCGCCTGGGAAATCTTTACCGCCTGCAGGGCGACTGGGTAAAAGCGATTCGCTATACCAGGGAAGCCATAGATGTTAATAGCCATAGTAAAGGTGCGCAACCATCCTTTCTGGCCAATAGTTATTTCAACCTCGGTTTGTTTTATAATACGTTGTACCTATACCCTGAGTCGCTTCATTATTTTGATAGCTGTATTCTCATTGGTGTAAAGTACCCGGAGAAAACAGCCATTGCCATGATGGCATTTGAAAGAAAAGCTTTTTCACTTTACGGTACCGGAGACTATCAGAAAAGCATTGAAACCGCCGACATGGGCATAGCCCTAGCTGCACGCAGACAGGATACCCTGTCTGAAGTGGCATTGCTGGCGCAGAAGGCACAATCACAGGTGGCACTCAACGATACGGTAGCCGCCACACAAAACATCCGGAGCGCCTTACAAATATTACCTGCCAATGCTCCACCTGAACACCAGGCCACCTGCTTTACCATCTATGCCGGTATCCTGGGCAAGGAAAAAAAATTCAAAGCCGCGATTGCTTTTTATCAACAGGCATTCCAGGTAAATCAACGACTGCAGCGTTGGGATCAATGTGCCCTGAATATGCTGGACATGGGCTATCTGTGCAACGATGAAATGAAAGATGCAGTTGGGGCTATCCGCTATTACCAGCAAGGCATACAGCTGGCCGTAAAATCAGGCGACCCATATGTGCTGGCCGGCGTATATAATAACCTTGGCTCCGCCTATTGGCGGTTACATCAGTACCCAAAAGCACTGCGTTACTATCAGAAAGGACTGAATGCATTACCTGTGCATTTCACGGATACCGCCCTGCAAAGCAATCCTGATGATCAAATGCTGAAAGAGATTGCCAACGATTATTATGTATCCACCCTGTTAGCCAATAAGGGAGAATCGTTGCTGGCAATGTACCATACCTCAAAAGACAGCATGTGGCTGCATAATGCCCTGCGCGCATTTCTGGCCGCAGATAAAGCAGTTGACCTGATGCGCTGGAAACAATATGGCGATCCATCCAGGTTATTCTGGCGAAACCAGACCCGGAAAATGTATGAACAGGCCATTGAAACCTGCTACCTGCTCCGGAACACTACCGCAGCGTTTCATTTCTTTGAAAAAAGCCGGGCCGTATTACTAAATGATAAACTGAATGAATTAGGCGCCAGGAAGTATTTGTCAACTGCAGACATTTCCAACGAGCAAACATTGCGTATACATATTATTTCATTGCAGCAACAACTGGATTTGATCAAACCCAATACACCCGCGTATCAGCAAACTTACACACAACTACTCAGCGCCCGTGACGCATTGGAAAGAGCCATCAAAGACCTGGAAAAAAAATACCCCGCTTATTATCAATATAAATATGACACGGTAGTTTATACCGTATCGGATATACGAAAATATTTATCGGCTCATGGAAAATCACTGGCGGAGTACTTCACCACAGACAGTTCCGTATATATGTTGTCTGTTTCCGCCACTGAATGCAAACTGCTGAAAACAGCCTTTAACAGCCGGGAAGTACTGGAGCTCATGCAACTATGCACCACTGCTTCTATGCGGGAACAGCAATTCCAGCGCTATCACCTGCTGGCACATCAGCTATATAAACAACTGTTTAAACCACTACAACTCTCAGATAGCAGCATCATCATATCTCCTGATGAATACCTGCTTCCGTTTGAAGTACTGCAATCAGACCCTGCTGACCCAATGAGCTTCCTGGTGAAACGCCATGCCTTCAGCTATACTTATGCCGCCCGCTCTTTAATGAAAATACCGCCGGAAAGTGCTGCGGGCAGCCATGGTTTCCTGGGTATTGCGCCCGTAAACTATGCCCCACATCTGCAGCTGGCCGCGCTTACAGGGGCAGACCTTTCTCTGCAAAATATCCGGCAATATTATCATACGCCGCTTTGCCTTTCAGCAGCAACCGCCACCCGCCAGCAATTTCTCACTCATTTGCCCGGGAGCCGCATCGTACAGTTGTATTCACATGCCAGTGCCGGCAACCAGGATAAAGAGCCAGTCCTATACCTCGCAGATTCTGCCCTTTACCTCTCAGAACTCCAGCTGGTGCAGGACTCCGTTACTGCCCTCATCATCCTGTCGGCCTGCGAAGCCGGCATCGGCCAACATGCCAAAGGAGAAGGAGTGCTAAGCCTGGCACGTGGATTTACCCTTACCGGTATCCCTGCAATTATTACTACCCTGTGGCAGATTGATAATAAAGCCACTTACGAATTAACAGAGCAATTCCATCGCCTGCTGAGTCAGGGGCTCCCCAAAGACATAGCCTTGCAGCGGGCCAAACTGCAATTCCTGGCAGATCATGATAACAGCAACCAACTGCCTTATTTCTGGGCCGCCAGCATCTTGCTGGGAGACACCACCCCTTTACAGGAACCACCTCATACAAAAGATAACCCCATCTCCCTTTTTATATCTGCCGGAATCCTGTTGCTCCTGTTTGCATACCTGTTATACCGGAAACTAAAATAATCCGCTTTCATTTGTTCCCCTCCCCCATTTACATCGCGACTAATAGGGTTAGATTATAATGATGTATGCATTCATATTATTCATCTAACAATCACGAAGTCATGAAACAGCTATTATCCATACGGGTATTATCAATCGTATTACTGATTACATCAGGCAGTTGTAAAAAAGATGCTGCCACGAAACCTGAAACAAAACCAACCTCCTTAAAGAATACCATATGGACAGGAGAATACCAGGACCCCAACAAACCTCCGTTTCCCTACAGCATGGAATTCACTACTGATAACGCTGTAGTTCTTCGCAATGCTTATGGCGAACATATCGGTACTTACCGGTTTGAACCGCCCACTATCGTACTTGATTTTCCTGATATGACGGCCACATTCAGTGCCCAGGTAATAAACAGCGGGCAATTCACCCAATTTAAAAACACCGCGGCACAGGACTGGCATTTCCTCAGCAGCATCCTTAATAAAACTACTGACCAGGCATTGGATAATACCACCTGGATCGGCAACTATACACCCGGAGGAACTTATGGTGACTTTCAACTGGACTTAAAACCGCTTTTAAAGGCCAGCAAAATATTTAAAACCAATCTGCAAAACGGTACCTACGTAAGAAAGGCTGGTACGCTCAATATTCAATGGACCGCGCCTAACAATACTTACAGAGAATTTTGTGTATTGTCTGCCGATACTATAAAAGGCTTGTTAGTGAGCGATGCCAACTGGAATACGTTTACACTCACCAAACGCTAATCTTTTTTCATCTCATTCAACACTATAAAACAATAGATATGAAAAAGCTCATCAAATCAGTTTGCCTGATAGCCATCAGCAGCCTGTTTATATTTACCGGTTGTAAAAAAGGTGATGACGGTCCAGTCGGAGCAGCAGGCCCGGTGGGACCCGCCGGACCTGCCGGACCAGTGGGCACGGCCAATATCATCTATTCTTCCTGGATGGACTCGAATCCCTGGACCAACTCCACCACCTCTGTTGGAGCCGGGAAAAGGACCTTCTATTTTGATATCGCCGCACCTAAAATTACAGCCGATATTATTGATAAAGGAACGGTGTTAGTATATGTTAAGTTCATATCTGATCCTGATGGTGTCGGGATCGCCAAATTACTGCCGAGTATTTATTATAACATAGGAGGAGCAGATATTCAGTATCGCTTTCAATACGGGTTATTCCTCAACAAAATAAGAGTAATCTGCGATATAATACCAAGCGGACTTCCTTCAAACAATAACAAAATCAGGTACATTATTATTCCCGGTGGTATACCCAATGCACGCACCGCCGATTATACCAAAATGAGTTATAGCGAAGTTTGCCGGCTGTATAATATCGGGGAGTGAACGCTCAGCTAAAGGACCGGCCATATTGAAGTATCCAAAAAGTGTTCTACCTTTTTAGATACTTCAATATGGCCGTCCCTCTGCAAATCACTCCTATCCAAAAACTTCTTTCTATCATTCCTCTTACCTCATCATCCCTCACTTTCTTTTTTCGAAAATAACATCATCAATAACCCCTATAAGAGGTTAACGATTCCATCTAAAACATTAWCTATATTTGCATAAATCTATTTTTATACACAAAATCCCATCAATAATATTACAATACAGGTCATGAAAGCGAGATTAATGGATACCGGTTTAAGTGCGGACCGGCAGCTTCGTGTTAAGTATGTAGACAAATCCTACCTTGATTCCCACTTTCATTTTCATGATGCCTGCGAAATGGTATTGATTGAAGAGGGATATGGGAAGAGAATAGTAGGAGATCATGTAGATGATTTTGAAGAAGGAGACCTGGTACTCATGGGCCCTAATCTGCCACATATCTGGCAAAACGACAATGTCTTTTTCCAGCAACACCGGCATTTGCGGGTCAAAGCCACGGTACTTTATTTCGCCCCTTCCATGGTATTGAACCTGGTAGCAGGTACGGAAGCAGCGCAGGCCGTAGAACGATTGTTCACCAACGCCTGTCGTGGCCTCCGCTTCAGAGGCCATGCACATACCCTGCTGGTAAAAAAGATAGGCGCCATCGTAGCATCGGAAGGACTCAGGAAGATTTCCCACTTCCTGAATATGATAGACTTCCTTTCAGAATCGGCAGATTACGACTATCTCGCCAGCAATGCCTACCAAAATGCGCTCACCACTAAGGATGCCGGCCGGTTTAACGATGTATATCAATATGTGATCACCAACTTCCACCAGGAAATTACCCTGGATACAATTGCCGGAATAGCCAAAATGTCTCCCACAGCTTTTTGCCGTTACTTCAAAGCACGCACACAAAAGTCATTTGTACACTTTCTGCAGGAAATCCGTGTATCCCATGCCTGCAAATTACTCCGGCAGAATGAACTCCCCATCATGCAGATATGCTTTGAAAGTGGCTACAATAACCTCGTCAACTTTAATAAGTGTTTCAGGAATATTACTTCCATGAGTCCATCAGAATATAGAAAAAGTATTCAAAAGGGGAATAGCGGTCAACACAACTAAATCAACGGTGTTTTCTTATCTTAATGAAAAATTGACCTGGGATGGCCCCGATATGGTGATCCCCAATGGAGATCTCCTCAACTCCCGGCTGCTTAACTGGACGCTTGGAGGCTACAAACGGCGTATGACCCTGGTAGTCGGCGTGTCGTATAACACCGATCTGGAAAAAGCAAAAAGTATATTGATGGAGATTTTAGACGCAGATGAACGGATACTGGCTGCACCGGCACCAGTAGTACTGTTCCAGGATTTTAACAATAGCTCCATTGATATCAACTTGTTTTTCTGGGTGCGTCACTTCAGAGACGGTGTCAGTACCAAAAGCGATGTTATTGCTGCTATCACTACAGCGTTTAGAAAAAATAAAATAGAAATCCCGTTTCCTCAGCAGGATGTACATATCTTCAAAACAGATAATGAATCTGAAACGCAATAAACCAGATAAGTTGCGTTACTCAGGCAATAGAAGATCTTTCTCCCAACTGCTGATCCATCAATGAATATAGGTCATTAGCCTGATATGGTTTTATAAGGCACTCATTGGCACCTGCCTTTAAAATATCTTCTTTTTCCTGGGTAAATACCCTGCCGGTAACTACTATTACCGGTAACTTGCTGTATTGGGGATCAGCACGAAGCAGCTGCAGCATCTCCACGGCGCCCATTACCGGCATATCGGAGTCTGTTATCACCATATCAGGGTGTTCTTCATGAATGATCCGCAATGCTTCCTTTCCGTCTTCTGCGCATAACACCTCTGCCCCATTTTTCTTTACAGTGGATTTTAGCAGATAGAGGCTCATCGGATTATCTTCCACAACAAGTATCTTATACCCCTGGAAGTTATATTTATTTACTGGCTTGGAGATGACTTCTGCGTCTGAAATAACCAGCGGGAAATAAAATGAGAAAATGGTATTGGCATCATCACATCTGGCGTCAATCTTTCCTCCCAATTTCTCCAGCAGTGACTTCGTGATAAACAGCCCCAATCCGGTACCTTCAATTCTATTGCGCTTCACGCCCGAAAAGGGTTTGAAGAGATTGTCCAGTTCCTGGGGATCAATAACACCTGGGTTGGTGATATCACAGTAAATTCTATAATTTTCAGCGTATACTTTTATATGGATAGTGCCTTGTTTGCAGGTATATTTAATAGCGTTGGAGAGCAGATTATTGAAAATCTTTGTGAGTGATAATTTATCGAAGCTGATATATTCGGGGAGATCATTCCCAAAATTTAACTGGATCTTCTTCTCCTCATAGTTGGCTGTTTCCTGGGGAATTTTAACCAGTTCGGTGATGCAACTTTTCAGGGGAATTTTCTCAAATAAATTATCGATTTCATACCCTGCTTCTATCTTTGAAAGGTCCAGCACATCATTGACAATCCGTAGTGTCTGAAATGCGGCCGCGTAGAGGCAGTCAATTCTTTTCAGGGTATCCGGATTCTCAATCGTCTGTTTATCCTCATAAAGCAACTGCGCCATGCCAAATACAGCATTGAGCGGGGTTCTCAGCTCATGAGAGGTTTCACGGACATAAATACTTTTAGATAAATTTGCCTTCTCTAATGCTTCATTCTTTACTGAAATGATGCGCAATAAGGCTCTGTAATAATCTTCGTAAAGTAAAATAACGATGGCATTCAAAGTAATGCCAATAGGAAATACCACTGCTCTGACAGAGAACTTATTATCCTTAACCATCTGGAAAGGATGAATAAAACCCAGTCGCTGGTTCAGTTCTATACCAATCAGTGAAATGGCGGTAAGCTGTGACACCAATTTAAATACCGGCTTATTTAAAACGTTCCTGGCTACTTTAATGGATTTTTCAAAATGTGGTGTGACGAAATTGATGAGGGAATTGGTGGAGGGCTGCATGGATTTGAATTTATGTATATAAAAAATCTACTCCTAACCGCCTAGGAGTAGATAAAATAATAAAAAAAATCCATTTATCCTGTTAATACGATGTTAACAGAAACGGTTTAATACTGTCAAACTGCTCTGCATACCTATACGTTTTCTCTGACCAGAGTTTATTCCCCAGGATCATCTGCTTTAAATTATCCATATAAAGCTGGYACTGGTAGCTATACTCCTCGCCGAAATCGGGAGGCGTATCACACAATGCTATAAATGCCCTCATTTCATCATTGTGAATCTGCGCAGCCATATTGTAGGCATCTTTCAGGTTCTTCTTATATTCATCTTTAATCACCAGCACCAGGTTCATGTACTCGTTGTCCTGGTATTCCTTTGCGGCGGAGTAATAATCATTTGCCCAGGCCATGATCCTGGTGGCCAGTTTCCTTAACCGGAAGTTGTGTGGGTGGCTATAAATATGATGGGGTAATATCACGCCGGCAGACAGTTCCACCCAGCCCATCAGCTGAAATAGCCCTACCAGGTCTTCCCGCAGAATCATGTAATAATCTACCGTGGGATAGTGTCCGGTAGCATTGAAGTAAGAGCTGGCAATGATGGAATCAAAAAATTTCTTTACATCATGTATATAACGGCTCAACCATTCCGGCGAAGAGATCGCCAGTAACTCAGCGCGTAATATTTCAAACTGGTGTAGCACATCATTCTCCGGCTTAATAGCATGGCCTTCCAGCGTTAAAATGGCTTCTTCGCAGTAGCCCTGAATTTCATGGGCATTTTTCCCAAATCCGTGTAAATCATCAAAAACAAAAAAAAGCAAAATGTGACGCCCCGCTGCTTCTAACATTTGCCGGGATGCCCGCGGGAAAAAAAGGCAGGTCAATTCCCCGAATGCAGACTTTTTAAATGACTCTTTTAAGTTGTCCGGCAGGGAGCGGTATTCATCTGTCCATTCTTTTACTTTTGTTTCCATGTGGCTGGAAAAGCCGCCATCAATGGGTTCAAATGGGCAATAGAGGGGCTCAAGACTTAGTGCAGTCATGTCATTTACTGTTACCATAGTAAATTGGATTTTAAATTGGTTAGGAAAATAATAGTAAACTTCTGTTACTGAATTCTGAAGACGGTTGAGGATATAGTACTTCGCATATAATTCGAGTTCTGAAGTAATTTATTCCAATTCCTTGTCCATTTTAGCTTTTTTTTGATGGCACTTCACCTGAAAAGGCTTACCAATACGTAAATAAAATACATCTAAAAGAATACGTATATTTCTAATTGAATATGTAATAATTGTAATTTGCGGGCGGGTAATGGATGGGACGAGTGCGACGTAAATTAAATTACAAATAACCCGTGCATTTGATTTGCAGAAGGACTGCCCGGTAAAGAGAGGAGGTATTAAAGAAGAGGATCATTAAAATGAGTAAATGGAATATGGCGCTTATTCCGCTTAGTAACACACAAGGAGATTGGCGTTACAGTCAGTGCATTTATTTTATCGAAATGAAATCCTGGCATTACGCAAAGCGGCAACCAGCATTTCAATAGCGCCATCCACACCGGCACATCAAATGCTGGCGGGACGTCCTATCGCCTTTTGAATGAATGGCACTACCGTCACATTCACCAGGTACTTTGCAATAAATACCGCCTGTTTAAGCTTGTTGTCGCTAAACATACTCAGCATCGTCTTTAACGCGCCAGGCTGATGCATCCATTTGGTATTAAACATCGTGTCCCTGCCAATTTTAGCAAACCTGGCAAACATTTGCTTTTCATAATGGGCAATAGCCATTCTGGTATCCGCAAACGAGGGATCCGTGAGTGCCTCACTGAGCTGCAATGCATCTAACATAGCCATATTTACGCCTTCTCCTGCGAAAGGAGGCATCCAGTGAGCAGCATCGCCCAGGAGGGTAATGTTCAGTTTGGCTTCCCATTTTTGATCTAAGGGCATGCAATATTGCGGACGTGGAATGAAAAGGGTGTCTTCACTTTCAAACAATTCCCACCACACATTGCTCCAGTCAGCAAACTCCTTTTTAAACCACGCTAATACCTGTTTGTGATCTTTGAAGTCAATCCCACTGTTTTTAGCCCAGTGTTCTTCTGATTTAAAGCTGAGGGCAAATCCAAAACTACCGTCTCCTTTTGAACTAACGATCAACGTCTTTTCATTACCATAGGCGAATATTTTCCCGCCTTTTAATAGCTGGTGAATAACAGGGGCTGTTTTGGCGGCATCTTTAATAGCGCCTTCCAGCATGGTGATACCCGCCCATAGTGGCTTGATATCCGTTACATAGTGCCTTATCTTTGAGTTAGAGCCATCTGCCCCAATAACCAGGTCCACAATGGCTGTATTCCCATTTGCCAACACTATTTTCCATTGATCCTGTATCGGGCTGACTGCCAGGATGTGACTATCCCACACAATGGTATCCGGCTGTAATGAGTGGAGTAAAATTTCCCGCAACGACCCACGATCTATTTCCGGGCGGTACTCTTTGTCACCAAAATTCTCCGTGCGTCCTTCGCTATGCTGATCTGAGAAAATTTTTGCGTCCTGATCTACTACTCTGACCATTTCTGCTCCCGGGCGGTAACTGGCTTTAAATTCCTCCATCAAACCAGCTTTTGCCAAAGCGGCCAATCCTGATTCCGTATGCAGATCAAGGGCACCACCCTGAATTCTTACGTCTTTATTAATATCTCTTTCGTACACTTTTACATCTGCACCTTTAAGCTGTAAAAGGCGTGCTAATGTCAGGCCACCAGGCCCGCCGCCAATAATGGCTATCTTTTTCTGTTGAATGTTCATGCCTGATTTGTTTTGACGATACAAAACTACTCCTTAGGCAAGGCAGATAATAGTATAAATCGGCCGTTTGAGTTTTTGGACAACTCCTTAGGCACCACCCCGGAGAACTTCTTTATCTCCTTAATAAAATGAGTTTGGTCGGTAAAGTCCTGCTCCGGAAAAAGCCGGCCTTCTTTGATATGGTTCAGCGATGCCCGGAAGCGTAAAATATTGCAGAATACCTTTAAAGAAATGCCGAATTGCTCATTAAAGTAGCGGTTGATCTGTCTGCTGCTCCAAAATACCTTTTCCGATAATTCTTTTACCGATAAAGCACCATTGGAAGTATAGATCAGGTCAAATAAATTTTTCTTCCTGCTGTCAATGTCGGGTTTAATTAAGGTGAGCATTTTGGCAACAACCTTACCACATAAGTTGTCAAAATCAGCCAGATCTTCTTTTGTAATATCCCAGAAGTTATCCGGCAGGATCTGGGCGCCATTTAATACAGCAGCCACTTTGAAATTAAGCAGGTATTCAATGGCCAATAATTTAAAGCTGATAGCAAACATCACCTGCTTAGCGGGAATGGCGTGCTGTCCTGGTTCGGTATCTAACCCTCTCAGTATAGCACGAAAAGACTCTTCTGCGGAGTAAGAAAAAATAATATCAAACCTTCCGTCAGGCAAAACAACAATCTCTTTTTGCTGCGCCGCCGCATTTTCGAGCATCCAAAAACTTTCCACAAAATCGGATAGCTGCGGAGAAGGTTGTTGAGTTTTAAAGGTGATATTGGTTTCCAACAGTAATGATCTTTATCTTTTATAAAGATAGACAAATAAGCGTGTCCGGAAATTTATTCCAGGCTACAGCAACCAGGAGAAGTGTACAACACTTTCTTCTTTTGTAAAGTTGGTCCGGCGGTAAAAGTCCAGGGCCGCATCATCATCACTGTGCGCCGGAACATACACTTCTTCAAAACCTTTTTCCTTACAGTATCCTGTTAAGAAACTGATAAGTGCTTTACCGATCCCTTTCCGCTGAAAATCGATCAAAACCGCCAGATCATATATATAGGCCAACGGCTTTTCAACATAATACTGATGAAGTGTATAGGCGGTCAATCCCCCCAGGATCGTATTGTTTGCAATGGCTACTGCCACCAAAAAATCGGGGTTGCCTAATATGCGCTCCAGATAATTCCTATCGGGCTTAACGAAAGCCGGCATTTCAAAAACTTCTTCAAAAACATTTAACAACGCCACAAAATCATCAACATCCTGATGCGATAGCATTTTAACGGTTACATTCATTTGTTATGGTAATTTGAAAAAGACCCGGTGATAGTCGGATCCCAATAATAAGCGTTAAATCCCATAAATGCAAAGAGGGATGATCATAAGATCATCCCTCTTGCGAATCGTCAGGGTTTATTAATGATTGCAGGGAGGATACGGGTTGCTCGCCGTTGCCTCTGGCCGGCATACTTTATCATTTACATCAAAAGCCGAACCGGCAGCACAGGTGTAATCCCTTCTTTGAAATCCTCCTCCGGCTATTTTTATGCAGAAAATATAGTCATGACAATTGTCCGGATTAGGGAACCTGCCACTGGCCGAACATGTAAACTCCGATATCAAAGGAGTAAAAACAGCCGGACCAGCAACCGGCCTGGTGTCCAGCGATAAAAATGTATTAACAAAAGCGCTGCTGCTAACTGTCATTAATACTGGTTGATCGGTTAAAGAAGGAGTAGATATTGCCGATTGTGCACTTGCTACAGCAGTCATGGCAAACATGATGACAGCGAATAATAGGGTGTGTTTTTTCATAATAGGTATTTTGTTTATTACTAAATGGAAAGCCGGTATAAGGATTACAAATTAAGAATTGCCACTGCGGCACAGTATCAGTAATATGCTTAAATTATCGTACTTTATTGCCCGGCTATGTTGAAAATGTAAAAGCCCGATGCTATTTAGAACATTGAACAATACTCACTCATGGTAAAGAAAATCTTAATGCTGGCAACAGGAATACTGTTACAGTTACTCCCTTCGTTTGCTGCCAACAGGGAAAATGGGAAGAACCAGGAGATCAACCTGATTCCCATACCCGTTAAAGTTGAAAACCGGACCGGCTCTTTCAATATTACCTCCGCCACCAAACTGGTAGCTGACCCATCTCTGAAAGGTATTACCGATCTGTTTGCGGCCGTATTACACGCGCCCACCGGGTATCAATTGCGCCTGGCAGAAAGTGATAACAGCGGCATCCATTTTACAATCAACAGTACCTACAACCAAACACTGGGCAATGAAGGATATATACTGGATGTAACTCCTGCCAGGATCGACATTTCAGCCAATAAACCCGCTGGTCTTTTTTATGCAATGCAATCGCTGATACAATTGCTGTCCAAAGAGGTGGAAAGCAGCGTGAAGGTGGAACAGGAAAATTGGACCGTTCCCTGTGTAAAGATTACAGACTATCCCCGGTTCGGTTGGCGGGGACTGATGCTGGATGTAAGCCGTCATTATTTTCCGAAAGAATCGGTAAAGAAATACATAGATCAACTTGCTAAGTACAAAATGAATGTTTTCCACTGGCATCTTACAGATGACCAGGGCTGGAGAATTGAAATTAAAAGTCTGCCTGAATTAACCAGCATCGGAGCATGGCGTGCACCAAGAATGGGTACCTGGTGGACACGTACCCCCAGGGCTAAAAATGAGCCGACCAGCTATGGCGGCTTCTATACACAGGAAGATGTCAAGGAAATTGTGAAATATGCACAAGATAGGTTTGTAACCATTATACCAGAAATAGACGTACCAGGCCATAGTTTAGCCGCTTTAGCCGCCTACCCTAACCTGTCCTGCACAGGTGGTCCATTTAACGTAAATGTTGGCAATGTCTTTTATTCGAAAGAAGACAATGCACTATGCCCGGGAAATGAACAAAGCTTTGCGTTTATGGATAAGGTGCTAACAGAGCTGGCCACACTATTTCCCGCACAATATATCCATATCGGAGGAGATGAATGCTATAAAGGCTTCTGGAAAAATTGTCCAAAGTGCAAAAAAAGAATGTCGGACGAAAAACTCAAAACGGTAGAAGAACTCCAGAGCTATTTCATTAAACGCATGGAAAAGATGGTCATTTCCAAAGGAAAAAAAATGATCGGCTGGGATGAAATACTGGAAGGCGGACTGGCGCCTGAGGCGACTGTCATGTCGTGGCAGGGTATCCAGGGAGGCGTTAATGCTGCAAAAATGAATCATCCGGTTATCATGACTCCTGATCACAATTGTTACCTGGATCTTTACCAGGGAGATCCCGCAGGCGAACCTCCTACCTATTCTATGCTCACCTTACGCACTTGTTATAACTTTGAGCCAGTTCCGGAGGAACTAACTGATCAGTCACTGATTCTGGGTGGACAGGGCAATCTGTGGACAGAATCTGTGCCTACCTACCGGCATGCTGAATACATGACCTGGCCCCGTGCGTTTGCTTTATCGGAAGTACTCTGGTCTCAAAAAACATCCAGGAACTGGGACAGCTTTATTCATCGCATGGAAGCTCACTTCGCCCGTTATGATGTGGCTAACGTGAACTATGCACGCTCTGTATATGACGCAGCTATCAGGCCCACAAAGAAATCGGCAGATAAACCCATGCAAATCACCCTGGTCAAAGAACTCGATGACGTGGATATTTACTATACATTTGATGGTACTTTTCCGGATCGCTTTTCTTCAAAATATACAGATATACTCGATATCCCCAAAGGGGCAGATACCTTTCGGATGATCACTTACCGCAACAACCAACCTGTTGGGAAAATGATTACTGCAAGTATTAAAGAGATAGAAAAACGATCAGGTTCAAAATAGTAAAACACACGCCATTTTATTTCATCCTAAACACTGGTAAGTATGTCGGAAAATCAAACAACTGCACCATCCAACGATCGTTCAAGAAGAGATTTTATCAAGCATGCGGCCATTGGCATGGGCACTTTTATAATTGGAATGTCCCGCCCCCTGTCCTCCTTTTCCATGGGGGCCAGGGCACCATTGGCCGCTACTCCTATTAAAGCCTTTAACATTGATTTTAACTGGGGTGAAGGTGGGCTCAATGCCTTCGCCAAACCAGGGCTATGGGCCGATGCGGACCCGGAAGAACATGTAAACTGGTATGCCAGTTTGGGCTGCAATGTCATACAGTCATTTGCCGTTTCATGTAACGGCTATGCATGGTATAAAGGCGGCATTGTACCTGAACAACCGGGGTTGAAATATGATTTTTTAACAGAACAGGTAAAACTGGCGCATAAAAAAAACATAAAGGTATTCGGGTATTTCTGTGCAGGCGCCAATACAAAATGGGGACTGGATCATCCGGAGCTGAGTTATGGGATCCCTGCAGATCCCCATATTCCATACACCTCCACCTACATTGATTACCTCTGTGCTTCCATTGAAGACGCCATTAAAGTAACCGGTATAGATGGTATTTTTATCGACTGGTTATGGAATCCGGGAACTACGATGGAACCTTATCCTCCTTTGCAATGGATGGACTGCGAGCAGGAGATGTACAAAGAACTCATGCAGCAGCCATTTCCGGGGAAAGAGAAACTAACACCTGAAAATGTATTGCAATTTCGCCGTAAAGCAATTGACAGATGCTGGAAGAAAATTAAAGCAACCGCCAATAAAGCAAACCCGGAATGTATTATCTGGTTAACTTCCTGTCAGCTTACCAGCAAGGATATTGCCGGGTCAGACATGCTAAAGGAAGTAGACTGGATATTGAATGAAGCCGGCGATATTAAAACGACAACAGCTGTGCATAACGCGCTGGGGAAGCATACCCGTATGGTTACCTGTCTCGCTAAATGGAACTCTCAGGATCCTTTAACCATTGTACCCGCCGCCATCAAACAGCAGGTTGGCCTCTACGGTTTTGCCAAACCCATCATTGGAGCCATGATGCACCCGGTAGATTACTACCTGAAAACACCTATTCATGATCTGAAAGATGACGAAAAAAACATCGCGGTGCTGGCGCGTAGTTATAATAACCTGCCATTTTCTTATGTTAAAAAATAAGGTATCACCTGAACAGCAGCCGCTTTAAGCAGATCTGTCCATTTCTTAACATATCGTTAATATTCCGTGGGTAAATTTGTACCTGTACTCATAAGATCTTCCTCATGAAACAGGCCAAGCAACAATATATTGCCAACGTTTATAGTAAGTTTTGGAAAGAATTATATGTTGTTGCTTTTCGCCGCCTGCGGAATGAAGAGCAGGTGGAGGATCTTTTACAGGATTTGTTTCTCTCCCTGCTCGAAAGTGATTTTAACTTTGAAAATGAACAGTCCGTACGGGCGTTGCTCCATGCACGTCTTAAAAGCCGCATCGTAGATTTTTTCAGAAAACAACTCTTGATGATGTCTTTTGTAAACGGGGAAGCGTCACAAAGTGAAATCGATGATACCTCCAGCGATACCAGGCTAATGAATCGTGAACTGGAATCATTTGTCATGCAGGAGATTAACAACCTGCCTGAAAAGATGAGGGAAATAATCCTCCTCAGCCGCGAAGAAATGCTTTCAAATGAGGAAATAGCCATCCGGCTTAAGATCTCTAATAAAACCGTCAGAAATCAGCTCAGCACCGGGCTAAAAAGGATCAGGATAAATGTTCAGACCTATCGCTCAGATGAACTTGAACCGGCATCAACCAATATACTGATAACGCTGGCGGTCCTATTGTTAATAGAACATTAACAATCCCCAATTTCTATACTAAATTTCATGCTGCTCTGGGACAAAACCTCGTTTCGTTCGGTTATATAGTCAAAAGGGCAGACAATGGATCCGCGTAAAAAAAACAAATTACCATCAGAAGCAGATAAAAGAAGCCTGACGCCGGAAGAACAGGAAAAACTGGATAACTGGTATGCCGCCTTTGATGTTTCCGCCAAAGACCTGAATGTTTTTTCCGATAACGAACATGAAGAAAAGGTTCGGATCAGACTGCTGAACAAAATTATTACCCGGATACCTGAATCCAGACATCCTCCCATATTTTTCATGAAACCAGGCAACTGGATGAAAGTGGCTGTAGTGTTAGCGCTCTTCACCGTCAGTTTCCCGTTGTATAACTATATAAGAAAAACCAATGCACCCCAAATGCCCGATGCAGTTACCTGGTATACCAGCGAGGCATCGACAGGAAAAATCCTGAAAATCCGCCTGGAAGACGGATCAGAAATATGGTTGAACTCCGGCTCACACATTAAATACCCCGGGCATTTCAATAAAAAAAACAGGGAAGTGTCATTAGTGGGTGAAGCCTTCTTTAATATTGCGCAAGACCCGGCCAGACCTTTTATTGTAAATACGGACCAACTAAAAACCACCGTGTTGGGAACCTCCTTCAACATAAGAGCATATTCCGGACTTGACCAGATTATGATAAACGTAGCTACCGGTAAAATAGGAATTACCGCTTCGGGCAAAACATTAGGTATGCTCAACGCCGACCAGCAAATCAGCTTTCATAAGGGCACCAGTGCATTTAATATAACAACAGTCAATTCCGCATTGGCCAGTTCATGGCAGCAAGGTAATATCAGACTTGACGGTGCATCTTTTAAAGAGCTTTCTTTAGTGGTAAAAAATACCTGGGGAATTACTCTGGAAACGAATAGTAACAGGATCACAGCAGCAAGTTTCAAGATTACATTTAATATCAACAATAAACCAGAAGAGGTGATGAAAGCAATCAGCAAGATGACGGATGCGAACTATCACATCCACAATAATATAATTACGCTATATGAATAGATAAACCAGCCCAAAAAAAGAAACGGAAGTTGAGGAAACAACTCCCGTTTTAAAATAAGCAGTAAACTAACTCCCCGTCGAAAGTTTGTTAGTAAAGCTGTGTAATTAACTGGCATCACCATTTAACAACAATCAAAAATATGAAAAAAAACGTCCCGGCGATTAGGAAGTTCACAACAGTTGTATTAAGAATAATAATTGGTTTCAGCAGTTTGATCTATGCCAGTGAAAGTAAAGCACAGCAACCAAATGAAGTCAAAGTAACCATCAATATTACAAATGAAAACATGGCGGATGTGCTGGCAAGAATTGAAACTATTACCGGCATCCCCTTTTCTTATGACAAAAATTTACTCGGCAAACTAAGAGTAGCAGCACAAACATATAAAAATGAACACCTTTCCGTTATACTGAAAAATCTGCTCGGCAACACAGGTTATGATTATGAAATAATAAATAATAATATCGTTGTAGGAAAGGTTAAATCTGTCACTAAGCAACAACAGACAAACAGAATAGCCGGCAAAGTAGCTGATGCCAAAACAGGTGAGCCACTGATTGGTGTTTCAATATTAATAAAGGATAGCAAAACCGGTACGGTCACCGACCCGAACGGACGCTTCAGCCTGACGACTCATCAACCTGTCGGTACACTGCTGCTCTACTATACAGGTTACGAAAAGCAGGAACATCATTTTGACGCATCACACCTGGAATTTGCGGTGAAGATGAAACCGGCCATTAGCTCACTTGCTACTGTTACGGTAGAAGCCACCCGTCGTGCATTACAACCCGTACAACATACCGGTGAGCGGGAAATGATCCAGGAAATTAAACAGGCAGGCAGCATTGTATCCGGCATCTCATCAGAACTGATTGCGCGACTGCCCGATGTAAACACCGCGCAGGTTGCCAGGCGTATTGCAGGAATAACCCTTACCGATGAACAGTTTTTGGTGGTTCGCGGGATGAACCAGCGTTACAATGTTACCTATCTGGGTGATAACATTGCCCCCAGTACAGAACAATACAGCCGTGCTTTTGCCCTCAACCTGCTGCCATCCCGGATAGTAGATAAGATCATGGTTTATAAATCTCCGCGGGCTGATTTGTTTGGAGACTTTGCCGGAGCAGCGGTTAAAATATATACCAAAGACGCGCTGGCCGTAAAACATCTGGATGTAGGATTACGTATTGGTTACACATCAGGCAGCACATTTGAGCAACAAAATACCTATAAAGGTGGTAAACTCGATTGGCTGGGAATGGACGACGGAACAAGAGCCCTGCCTTCATTGGTGTCCCGTTACGGAGATTTCAGCAAAGCACACCTAAGCCAGAAGGAGTATATCCAATCGTTTTCACCCACATTGGACTACGGGAAAAAAACTGCCTTACCTGATGTACAATTCCTGGTTACTTACTATGACAATTTCAAATTAGGAACGGCACGTTTATATAATATTACGGGGCTCAGTTATACCAATGAAACCCGCGGATTTAACGTTTACCGGCAAACCAATAATCTTTACGCTTCCTATTCCGATTATATCACTTCAACCGTTACCAACGAAGATCAAAGCTCAGAAGAAGTTACGCTTAACCTGTTGCAAAACTTTATGCTACATCTCAATGATCGACATAAAATTTACTTCAAAAATTTTGTGTTGCAGCAGGGACGGAAAGGTACAATTGACAGGATCCAGCGGCCCAATGCCTATCCTGATAGTCTCGGACGTTACGGTTACTCAACGGAATATTGGAAACGAAATATTGTGCTCGACTACCGCGAACGTTTTCTCTATTCGGGTAATCTTGGCGGCACCCATGAGCTGAGCGATAAACAAAACCTCAACTGGAATGCAGGCGTAACCATCACCAAAAATGAAACCCCCGACCAGCGCATCTCGCGTTTTGTAAATAACGATTATCCAATGAGCATTTTTAATCTTGGTCAGTCAAAAGACTTTGATCTGAACTGGCGGGCAGATGATCGTTATGGTAAAGTGCCCGAAAACTACGACCGGGATGGCACAGCGGCACGGGTATTTACAAGACTGCAGGAACAAGTATATAATGCATCCCTGGATTATAATCTTATTCTAAAGCCCTGGCTCGCGATAAAAGCGGGTACATATCAGTTATTCAAGCAACGCAACATAGCAAGACGCTTGTTCGCGGTATATGATGGAGAGCTGACCGATGGTAACAGGCCCAATCTCATCAGCTCTACCGGGGAAGGCTTTTTTTATAAATTACCCGGCTCCCAGCAATATGTCGATCCTTCTATATGGCGCTTTAACCTGCATGACCTGGGTAAAATATGGAGCGATAATTATTTTAGGGAAGATGGCTCAGGACTGCGGGTGGAAGACCGTACCGGTCCTATGGATGCCTATAAAGCGTCGGAGCAGTACCACGCCGGATATTTCATGACCACTGTCAGGCCCTTTAATGGCAAAATAGAACTGAACGCCGGATTGCGCCTTGAATACGATAAAATGAAGCTCGCGGCAGTAGTGCCCTCACTGGTATTGCCCGATCAACGGGTTGGCCCGTCAATATTGATTGACCGGTCGCGGCTTTCCTGGCTGCCTTCTGTGAATGTGTCCTGGCTGCTATCCGAAATGTGGGTACTGCGCGGGGCCTATGGTAAAACGGTGAACCGGCCTGAATTCAGAGAGATATCACCTTTTCGTGATTATGATTATCCCAATAATCAAATGATTAATGGTAACCCGGCACTGGTACAATCGGATATTTCCAATGCTGATCTTCGTCTGGAGTTCTATCCTAAGAATAATAAAGGTGAAATGTTCAGCATCGGAGCTTTCTATAAGCGATTAGAAAAACCAATCGAAAGAATCATATTTTCTGCCAACACAGCAGCAAGCGAAATAAACGGGTTTGATAATATCAGCTTCACCAACGTGGACAGAGCGACGGTGCAGGGCATTGAGATTGACATCAGGAAAAATCTTGGATTTATTCCCGGCACATTGTTTAAGAATTTCTCTTTTCTGTTCAATGCCTCTCTTATAAGAAGCCACGTAAATGGTGCCTTTATTGCTACCATTCCCGGTTCAGGGTCAGTATTTATTGACACTGCTTTTAACCGGCCATTACAGGGACAGGCGCCTTATGTAATCAATGGCGGCCTGTTTTATGATAATGCCAAATTGGGCTGCAAGCTTTCACTGAATTATAATGTATCCGGTACCAGTATTTATGCCGTTGGCAAATACAGCAACCCTGCCTCCAGCATCGTGAAGTACCGTGGCTCTATCCTCGAATTGGCCCGGCATTTACTCGACTTCTCTTACACCCAGCAATTTGCCAAACGTTGGCAGGCCAAGTTTAGCATCAACAATTTGCTGAATGAAGACATCCGGTTTATCGAAGATCAAAACAGAGATAATAAATACCAGCCAGAACACAATACCGGCGAAACCCGCTCGGTGGCAGGACGCACGCCGCCCGTTTATTCGGGAGATAATATTTCCAGGCAGTGGAGCCCCGGACGTAATGCACAGGCTAACCTTATCTATTCTTTTTAAATCACGTGATTCTTACAACTACAGACGTATTATGAACAACATCAACATAGTTATTCTCTTAATACTGATCCTCGCAGCGGGCTGTCGCAGAACAGAAGACTTTTATAATCAACTGGATCAACTACCACGGATAAATAAACTGGATAATACCTCCTATACAGTTGGCGATACACTCACACTCAATGGAAAATTGGGTGCTGGCAAGGCTACCATGAAAATTACCATTGGTGGTGTGGAAGCCCCGGTGCTTTCTATCAAATCAAAAGACAGTACTTACACGGAAAATAATGTGCTGTATAATTATACACTTGATGAAGTAAAAGTGCTGATTACCGAGGCGATGATTGGTCCGCAGCAATTGATAGTGGCAACCGTTAACGGAGTTCAGAGCACACTGGCTTCTATATTAGTGAACAAAGAACGGCCGCTACCCTTCCTTACAGATACCCTTAATTATCTAAACCCCAAACAAGCTACCATTGCGTTAAGAATGCCTTTGGGTACCCGTGTAATACCCAATTACACTCCCGGCGGAGCCATTGTTCTCATGAGCGGCGATAGCCTGGTTACATGGCAGAAGGGCGTAATTCGCCGGGGCAAAGTAATATGGAAGGATCAATTGGGCGATTTTTCACTGCTGGATCCTGTTAATACCGATTATGGTTTTGCTTCAGATCCGGCC
Source organism: Chitinophaga sp. 01L420 (assembly GCF_056399985.1). Classification (NCBI taxonomy): domain Bacteria; kingdom Pseudomonadati; phylum Bacteroidota; class Chitinophagia; order Chitinophagales; family Chitinophagaceae; genus Chitinophaga; species Chitinophaga sp. 01L420. The sequence continues at coordinate 22,691 of NZ_JBFTSK010000050.1, read as the reverse complement.
GGGAATAATTTGTATCTCTCCTGCCTGACTACCGATGCCCGATTGCCCGATGCCACCTATTCAGCCGCCCGCCTGATAAAAATATCCCTGCAGGATTACAGCGTTACTACGCTTAATCGCACCGTGCTGCCTACCAGTACCGGCCTCATTGATGATGCTTATTTAGATCTTGATACCGTAAAGAGGGAGGGCAATATTAGCCAGGTATTCTTTCCTGTTATGAAAAAAATCTATGCAAATAGTAAAGGCGAATTATTCTTCTCCTGCCCTTCCTTCAACTGGAATGTATCAGATGGTTTTGTCTATAGCTCAGCGATCGACAATCTTACGGTATCCCGTTTAAATGCTGCCGGTAACTTTCAATACCTGGCCAAAGGAGCTGTTTATGACAATAAAATATTCCAGGTGTTTGTCATCAAAGATGGAATGTTTCAAGGTGACTATGACTTTATCCCTAATGTGACCACCATATTTAATTATACCAGGTTGATGGGTATAGATGCCAGTAATAGCCTGTTATATGGTTATACCGGTTCAGATCTCGGTTCCATATATACCATCAGCACATTTTATTGTTACAACCTGGATCAGCAACGGCAGGCAGGCGAATTCACCTACAAACAGGTTAGCAGTTTTGCACCTACTATTACCGATGGGCCATTTAATGTGGTGGAAGGAAACTACAATGAAGTTACAACGGGTACACGCGTTTACCAATGGCCGGCACCGAATCAGCCCATGGTGATATTGRCCCAGCAACAACAATATCAGCAACAACTTGGACCATCAGGCAACGATCAACTTAAATCAATTAAAATGATCAATTTCTCCACCCGTACCGTGAGCACTTATGCGCCGTTTATACAATCATTTACGCCTGGCAGCGAATACCAACTGGGCATAGGTGGCGATGTAGTGGGCTATACCTTATCACAACTACCGGTAATGGTGCGCACTCAGGATATAGACCCAACAATTAACGAAGTATTGCTGCTTGTACCTGCAAAAAACTAATGGCAAATTGAACACTAAATTCAAAGAAATGAAATTGCAACATTATATCTTCTTGTTTATACTATTGGTACCCGGTCTGTCGGCATGTGAAAAATCAGATAAGGACGCTGGCGTGGCTGGTACTGAAGTCAACTTCTTTAATACGGCAGATGGCATTTTCACCTTCCCGGGCACAAAAGCAGTATACGTGGACAAACTGGACACCATGCAGTCAGACCCGATCCAGTTTTCCGGCAGATCACCGGCTGGCGAAACCTTTCCTGCCCTTGCTTTTGCAGGCCCGGGAGGCACGGCATCGGTTTTGTATATGAGGCAAACTCCGGGAACACACCGCTTTATTTTTACAAATGGGGAAAAACAAGTGGTGGCCGATACGACAGTTAATTTAACAGATAACTCAAAAAATACTTTTTATGTCTACGATGATCCGGATCAACTGCTTTCCCATTGCATGATTATGCATATTATCGAAAACAGCACCAATACTCCTGATAAATGTCAATTTCGCCTGCTGCATCTGAGTAGTGACCTCGGTGAAATGAACTGTTTTTTTATACTGGAAGATGGCAGCCGTTTTTTTGCGGCTAACCTGCCAGCCAAGATGAAATCCGGTACTCACACAGATTTTATCTCCATCGATAAACAGGTGGTCGGAAAAGACGGAAATGCCTATCTGCAGTTTTTCTCCGGTACAGATACAACAGGCGTAAAGGCCACTGCTACCATTCCATATAGGGAAGGACGTTCTTATGCCATTGTAGTAAGCGGACTTGCCAACATGAAATATGTTCAATACAAAGATCCGGCTGATCCCGGGAATCCCAGGACAGTCCTGCTAAATGCCAGTATCTCAGCCCGGGTGCGTACAGTTAATTAAATACGCTCTGCATTATTTTCTATATACACCCAAAAGGAGTCTCCAGATTAACCAAGATTAAATCATCAAATCAGCGCTATCCTTTGTATTTCCTTAAAGTGAAAAGCCTGTAGAGTAGTCTGCAGGCTTTTCACATTTTCAATAATTTAAAAAGAAGATTTTAATCAATCTTTATACTGCCAATGGCTTTCTCCATAGCATGTTCCTTCACTCCCGGCACTTTTAATCCTTCAGCACGAAATACCGTCAGATCTGTCATGCCTAAAAAGCCAAGGAAAGCATTCAAATAAGGAGCAACAAAGTCGTTGGCTTTACCAGGGCCTTCTGAATAAACGCCTCCGGAAGACATGGCTACATAAACTTTCTTCCCTGTTACCTTTCCAACAGGACCATTTTCCCCATACCCAAAAGTGATTCCGGCCCTGGTAATATGATCAATCCAGGCCTTTAGCGATGTATGGATGGTGAAGTTGTAAAGCGGCGCTCCAATCACGATGATATCTGCAGCCATTAACTGTTTAACTACCTCGTCAGAAAAGCGGATAGATTCTTTTTCTTCTTCGGTCAGCTGATCTCCGGGAATAAAGAATGTACGGAGAACAGCGGGGTTAAGATGTGGAATGTCGATATCGACCAGGTTTAATTCTTCAAGTGTACTGCCCGGATACTTTTCCTGAATTTTTTCAACGATAGCCTGACCCAGCTTAATGCTGTATGATCCTTTACCTTGCAGGCTTGAGATTAAATGAAGGATACGTTTCATAAAAAATTACGTATTTAACAATATGATCAATTTTAAATTCCGAGATCGCCCGATTGCCTTTGTGTGAACGATGAAAGGTTTCTTTGGCTCGAATTATCAAAGGCAAAATTATGGCTGCCAGGTAGTCAGAAGTTCGGACTTACCTGAAGGGAAGCGGTTACATTGAGGTAATGTAATTACCTTTGGGTTATGGAAATGATGATAAATGAGCCGCTTCCAGGCAAGGAAGAATGCGCAGGCTCGCTCAGAAACGTCCTCGATGCGTTGTATGTTCTTAATGGAAAATGGAGGCTGGCTTTGATCCTGTCTCTGGTGCAATCACCAAAGCGCTTTAACGAGATTCAGCATGAACTCACTGGCATATCCTCCAGGATATTGGCTAAAGAGCTAAAAGATCTGGAATTGAATGACTTTATCACACGAAACGTTTATCCGACTACCCCGGTAACTATCATTTATGAAGCAACCGGGTATAGCCGGACATTAAAAAATGTGATAGGTGAACTAAGTGCCTGGGGCGGACAGCACAGGGAAAAAATTAAGCAAAGCATGCGGAAACAATCCCTCATGCAGGTCTAACGTTTAAGTTCAGCTATACGTACTACTAAATCGGCCAACCGGTTAGAATATCCAAACTCGTTATCATACCAGCCCACCACTTTAACTAAATCGCCTACAATGGAGGTCAATAAAGCATCGAAAGTGCAGGAGTAAGGGCTATCAATGATATCTACAGATACGATAGGCGCCTCAGTATACTTCAGCACGCCTTTCATGGAAGTGTCAGCGGCCTCCTTAAACCTGGCATTAATTTCATCTACACTTTGGGGCTGTTTCTTCAGGATACAGGTAAAATCGGTAAGCGAACCATTTAACACTGGCACGCGTATCCCTGCCCCGCCCATTTTGCCGTCTAAATGCGGAAATATAGTGGTGATTGCTTTTGCGGCGCCGGTAGATGTAGGGATAATAGATGCCGATGCTGCACGCGCTCTGCGAAGATCTCTATGTGGCGCATCATGCAGGTTCTGATCTCCGGTCATAGAATGCACGGTGGTAATATAGGCGTCTACGATCCCCCAGTTATCATCCAAAACTTTTACCATAGGCGCTACATTGTTAGTAGTACACGAGGCATTGGACAATACAGGCGAGGTAAGATCTATTAAATGATCGTTCACCCCCAATACTACGGTAGGAATATCTTTATCCGGCGATGGAGCTGATACAATAACCTGTTTGGCGCCTGCCTGTAAATGCTGTTCCGCAGCCGCTTTAGACGTGAATTTACCGGTAGATTCAATCACTATATCAATCCCCAGTTCGGCCCAGGGTAACTTCAATGGGTCACGCTCTGCCAAAACACGGATCGACTTTCCATCGATAATCAGGGCATCAGCGGTAGCACTTACTTCGCCTTTGTATGGCCCATGTACAGAATCGTAAGTGTAAAGGTGTGCCAATGTTGGCGTATCCGCCAGGTCATTTATTGCTATTACTTCAATGCCTTTCTTTTGCAATAACATGCGCAAAGATATTCTGCCAATACGCCCAAAACCATTAATCGCTATCCTCATGTTGATGTAGTTATAGCCGGTAAAATTATCTGATAATGCGCAAATAACAAAAGTTAACCTCCCGGCGGTCGGATATTCTGAAGTATTCCAGGGAAACAATGCCAATATAACGGGATCTTAATATATCATCGGGTCCGTCCTCCCCCATCATGCCGGAGGTTAGCAGACCATATACGTCTGATTTAAAGGGGGGGTAACATTTTGCCAAACCTGTTGATATATCCATAGTTAATCTTCTTAAACAATTAGTTATGAAAAACTCATTTCTGTTCCCCATTTTAACCCTCCTGCTGTTGTCCACCATCAGCTGTAAGAAAAATAACAGCGTTAATCCTCACCTCCCGGTGATAGATTCGGTTGTTGCTGTAAGTGATTTTGCCGAAAATTTTGGAAATGCAGCTTCCAGAGATTTCATGGTACAATTGGTGGATGTTACCAATAACCCCGTTTCCGGTGCTACTGTTACAATTGGCACGTCTACTGCTCAAACAAATTCAGGCGGGATTGCTATCATCAAAAATGCCGGTGTGTATGAACGTTTTGCTTACGTTCGGGCGCTGAAAACCGGGTTTATTGAAGGTTCGAGAGCATTGGTGCCATCAATAAGCACCAATGCCGTTAAAATCATGATGTTACCCAATCTTATCACAGCTACGGTAAATGCTGGTGCCACCAGTAATGTGAGCTTGCCCAATGGCACAAAAATTACATTTGATGGTAACTTTAAAACAGAAACAGGTACCCCATATGCCGGACCTGTAAGTGTGATTGTCAATTCACTGGAGGCTTCCGATAATAACCTGTTTACTAAAATGCCTGGTATGCTATACGCTCAAAATGCAGCCGGCAATGCTAAGTTGCTCGAAACATATGGGATGATGAATGTAACATTACTGGGTAACGCAGGACAGAAATTGCAAATTACCAATAAGGCGCAGATTGAGATGAACATCACTGCTGCGCAGCTGAGTGCGGCGCCAGCAACAATTCCAATGTGGCATTTTGACGAAACATTGGGCTATTGGAAGGAAGCAGGGATAGCAAACAAAGTTGGCAATAAATACGTGGGGGACGTGGCCCATTTCAGTTGGTGGAATTTTGATATCCCGTTGGCCACCCCACCAGTACAACTTCAGATAAAAGTAGTAGATCAGGCCAATAACCCGCTTGCCAATGTTAAAACGGTGCTGTTTAGAACCGGAGGAGCCTATGCATCATATGCAGACTATACCCTGTTCAATGGAACAGTGACCGGGGCCGTTCCGCAAAATGAAGTTTTAACCTTAAAGCTCTACGACATCTGTGGCAATGTACTTTATACTCAGAATATTGGCCCCTTTACCGCCAATAGCAATGTTTTGCCGGATATCATTTTAAATCTTCCAGCTTCACAAACTGCCACGATAAGCGGATCACTAAAAAAATGTAACAATACCAATGTAACAAATGGTTATGTTTCCATTCACTACGGACAGCAAACTTTTTTAACCTTAATCAATAATGGCGCCTTTAGCTTCCAGACCATCGTATGCAATACTAATCCGATAACGGTTTTCGGCGAGGATTTAGATAACAACCAAAATACCGGAACATTGAATTACAGCATAACATCCCCAACAACCAATGTAGGTAATATTTCTGCCTGCAATACCAGTGCAGAATCCATTACTTATACTGTAGATGGCGGTGCGGTCAAAATCATTGCCACAAACATTACCGCTGCTGCAACCGGGAATTCATTCTCGATTACCGGCAGTACACCAGGACAAATGAATGATATTGATATCCAGGGCAATAGTATAACACCAGGTACTTATAGTACATTATCTGGATTCCAGCTATATGGAAACGGGTTAAGCACTAATATTAATCCCGTATTCAATACCTTCAATATCACTTACAACCTCGTAAATGTTGGTGCTGTTGGTCAGTATATAGATGTCAGTTTTAGCGGAACCTATAACGAAATTGTCATGACTGGCATGGGTATGGGATACAATCTCTCGCATAGTATATCTGGTACTGCACACGTCCTCAGAGATAATTAAAAATAATCTTACAAATGAAAAAGCGACACAAAATCCATTATGGAATTTTGTGTCGCTTTCTTTTGTAAGTGTTGCTGCGTATGTATTGAAGATCTTTACAACAGCTGCTGTAACAGCCCTGATAACTTTCATTATCTGGGCTTTAAAGTTTATTGATCCTACTTTATAGTAATTTTCCCTACGGCCACTTTAGACTTACTCAACGCCCTGTCTGTTTTTCCAACCAGGTACATATCATTTCCAATAATAACTCCTAACCGGGGCATAGCAGTAGGAATGTCACTGTTGGAGAAAAATACTTTTCTGTCAACTTTTCCGGAAGTTTCGTCAATATTTAAGACGAAACAATCAGATTTAGAAAAGCGATAAACCGACTTTGCTTTCTGGCCTGCCTGGGTAACGGAAATGTTTTTGCGGTTATCATTAAACAGCAGTTGAATATTTCCATTCGCCTGAAGGGCGCCAAAGCCTGAATAAAAAGGTCTGCCCTGATCTCTGAAGTAACTCATGCCGAATGACATTCCCCCCGCAGGTGTAGTTGAGGAACCCACTACTATTTCTTCGCGTTGCTTTTTAGGTACTATCTGTAACCATCCAATGTTGCCGGAGGCATCTACCTTACACATCATCAGGTCGCCTGAAAGGTAGATGGAAGTGGTGGTTGATCTCCATTGACCAGGCATATTATTAACACCGGAAGAATAACTCTGGGAGGTGGTTACATAATGATCGTACCGTTCGGCAAGAATGACAAGTCCATTGTCGGCAGTATAAAAGATTTTCCGGAATTGCATGTACTTCGAAAAACCTTCTCCTTCCTCCTGCATTTTCTTCAGTTCCTCTTTCTTCTTTTTATCTTCCTTACTGTCTTCCTTATCGTCATCATCATCAGCGTTGTCCTGATCACCTGATAACATCGAATTGTTAATTTGCTTATCGCTGGTCGACACTACTTTCCCATCGGCCACATTGATCCTTTGCACCAGTAATCCATCAATCGTTTTACCTTTTTTCACATTGCTGTAAAATGCCGCCAGAACCAGGTCTTTATTTTTCTCCTGTACTAATTTGGTGTTGGAGAGCCATTTTCCATTGATACCTGTATTGACCTCTGCTTTTTGCTTCCCTTTTTCGTTGTAAATACGAATATTATAGTTCGTAAAGTCAAGGAACTTCTCTTTTTTCTTTTTGCCTTCTTCATACTCGTACATACGCCCTACCAGTACCACGTTACGATCGTTCGTATATAAAACATCTTCCAGTTCATATTTTTTGGGCTCAAACTCGTTCCTGATGATAAGAGGTTTGGCCGTAGCTTTGAGCTGCTGATCCAGCTCCTGGATCTTGTATTCGTTTCTTTCCGTTCCTTCCATACTGCTTACAATCAGGATTTTTGTGCTATCCACATTGTAGTCAATCTTGAAATTAACATCATCACTTTTCTCATTTAGTTGAAAAACGGTCACCGTTTTCCATTCTCCGGTGAGGTCTCCGGAATTCTTATCCACTGCAGAAGCATAAATAGTAAGCGTTTTATCCCGCTTGCTATAATCAGATGCAAACAAGAACAACTTATCCTGACAGGCAAAAAACTGTTCAAATTCTTTACCTCTCAATTCCTTGTTAAAGTCGTTGCGGTAAACTTCCGCTAAATTCTTATCCACCTTTACGAGCGTACCGGATTCTCTGAAGCTGGCGCCAACTACAAAGTAGCTTTTCATGGCCATATGGCCTTCCTGAAGATAAGCGCCGGTGTTGTCTGCAAATATTACTTTCAGATCAGTACTGCCTTTACGAAGTTTAAATTCATCGCCCCAATTAATAGATGTCTTTTGGGCCAGGGCAACAATACCAGGAACTGTTAAGCACAGGAATAGGAAAACACGTTTCATTAAAACTATTTTTGGTATAAGGATCACAATAGTAAAACAATAGTACTTACGAATGCACTTTTTTGTTTAATAATAAACTACTAAATCGTTTCAAAATTGCCCGGAAATGTCGCTGTTAAAGGATTTACATTTAAAGTTGTCATGTACAACCAGTTTTCTCTGTAATGTTACCTGGTTTACTACATCACCGACTGTTCGCTAAAATTGCCTCAGCAAAGATTAAAAACCCTATTGAACCGTTTCAACGCAAGGATGTAAAGTAAAAAGCGATACAAAATCCAATCATGAATTTTGTATCGCTTTTTGTGGAAACGTTCATTCAACGCCAACCTAATCCGGGTGCCACATGCTCTAAAATAGAAGACAGTACATGTACATTGTAATCAACGCCTAATGTATTGGGTATCGTCAAAAGGATCGTATCTGCCTCTTGAATAGCTTCGTCCTCAGCTAACTCCTTTATAAGTTGATCTGGCTCTGCAGCATAGCCTCTTCCGAAAATGGCGCGTTTGTCCGCTTCAATCATTCCGATTTTATCGACCTTATTGGTTTCCTTCCCAAAGAAATAGCGATCCTGATCGTTTACCAATGCGAAAATAGACCGGCTCACCGAAACCCTCGGTTCGCGATTATGTCCCGCTTTTTTCCAGGCATCTTTGTACAACCTGATCTGCTCGGCTTGCTGTATATGGAAAGGTTTGCCGCTTTCATCAAACTTCAGCGTAGAACTCTGAAGGTTCATTCCGTTTTCAGCCGCCCAAACAGCAGTAGCATTAGAAGCAGCTCCCCACCAAATACGTTCCCGCAGTCCTTCCGAATATGGCTCCAGGCGTAGCAAGCCTGGTGGATTCGGAAACATCGGGTACGGATTAGGCYGGGCAAATCCAACACCTTTTAACTTATCCAGGAATTCCAACGCTTTACGGCGTCCCATTTCTGCGTCAGTTTCTCCTTCCGCCAGTTCATACCCAAAATAGCGCCACCCATCGATTACCTGCTCCGGCGACCCTCTGCTGATTCCCAATTGCAATCGCCCCTCCGAAATTAAATCCGCAGCTCCGGCATCCTCCACCATATACAGTGGATTTTCATAACGCATATCAATTACACCTGTTCCAATCTCTATTTTGCTTGTTTTGGCGCCGATAGCCGAAAGCAAAGGAAATGGTGATGCTAACTGAGCTGCAAAATGATGCACACGAAAATAGGCGCCGTCTAAACCAATTTCTTCGGCAGCAACAGCCAAATCAATAGATTGAAGCAATGTGTCACTCCCTGTGCGGGTCTTATAGGCTGGATGGTCAGACCAATGCCCGAACGATAAAAATCCTATTTTCTTCATAACTTCTTTTTCGTACGGAAAAATAATCCTTTATTATCTATTTTTTGGTGGCTGAAACAATTTCTTTCACACGGTAACCYTTCAGAATAAAATTAACGATGCAGATATAAAACGCGAAAGCCTTCAGATAATATCCGAAGGCTTTCGTGTTTAAGTGGCGGGCCGAAATGCCCGCTGCTATCATTGTTTCAAATAATGAAGCGATATACATCCCGATTTAAGCACCCGCGAGTCCGCCAGTGTTAAATGTAGCTGATGGGGAAGAATGGTACCATCCAGCAACCGTCTCCCCTGACCCGCAATGACAGGATGAATAAGAAAATAATATTCATCCACCAGGCCAAGCCTTATCAATTCCGAAGGCAGACTTACACCGCCAATTGAAATATTTTTTCCTGGCTCCTGCTTCAGTTGCAGGACTTCTGCTGCGAGGTGCTCACGAATAACCCTCGGGTTACCTTCAAAGTTGTCTGATGACCGGGAACAAACAATTTTCTCAATGGCGTCAAATGTTTGCGCAAATTCATTCATCGCTTTCGTCCCGGATTGTTTTTTTGCGAAGTCAGGCCAGAAAGGAACCATCAACTCATAGGTCTTACGTCCATAGATGATCAGGTCAACGTCCCGCATGAGGTCCGTGAAATACTCGTGGGTCTCTTCACTGCCACTCATTTGGGTATGGTCGCAGCAACCATCTGTTGTCAGATTGATACCATAGATTATATTTCTCATTTGATCGGTTTTAATCTTTGATTTTTCTATGCTGGTTTAATCAGCTACAGGTCAAAAATAGAATAATACATTCATCAAAGTGAGGGCCATCTGCGCCAAGAAAGGGGGTATTTAAGCCCAAAGCTACGGTGTCATCTTACGATTATCCATTACCACGGAGAGGGAGGGATGCTAATCGAACACCTGATAGCATTTTTGGATGGTCTAAAATATCAGGTACCCCAAAAAGCCATGTTTTGTCGGAATTCACCCCCAAAGTTGTCGTTATCGCCCAGTGTCAAATCCTGAAATGGTTATCATCTTTGTATGGTCAATAAGTTCAAACTAATTTAAATAACGTTTTATGAAAAGAGTATTTAAAAGATCTAATGTCCTCAAACAGGTATTAATAATTACTATGCTTTTTTTTACAGCATTTCAGTCTAACGGGCAACAGCTTAAACCTGCCGACAGTGGCTACGTACCGGTTAATGGCATTAAAGTTTATTACGAAGTATATGGTAAGGGCGAGCCTATCGTTTTACTGCATGGTGCCTTTATGACCATTGGAATGAACTGGGGGCAATTAATACCTGAATTGTCAAAAACAAGAAAAGTAATTGCCATTGAATTACAGGGACATGGACACACACCGTTTTCAGATAGAAAATTAGACTATGCTACCCTGGCAAGTGATGTGGAAGGAGTAATGAATTACTTAAAAGTGGACAGTGCGGCTGTTACAGGTTATAGTTTTGGTGGCTGCGTGGCTTACCAGTTGGCAATACAAAGCCCTAAACGGGTAACAAAATTAGTGATCATTTCATCTACCTATAAAAGTAGTGGCTGGATGCCCGAAGTAACGAATGCGTTTAAAAGTATGAAGCCTGAATTATTTATGAACAGCCCCATGAATGCAGCATATGATGCAGTAGCACCAGACAAAACAAAATGGACAAAGTTCTTAGAGCAGATGATTGCTTATAACCATGTAACATTCAACCTGGGTGAAACAAATATTGCGAAAATCACTTCGCCGGTATTACTGATTTCGGGCGACAATGATGGCCTGGATAAAATTGAATTGATAAAAACTTATCAACTACTGGGAGGTGCCATATTTGCTGATTTCGGAGTAATGCCAAAATCACAACTGGCCATTGTTCCTGGGCAGGGGCATGTCAGCCTGATGATGCAGACCAAAACAATATTGGGCTATCTGGATAGTTTTTTAAAGTAACCATCATCATATCCCTTTTTCAATATTCTCTAAATGCCCATACACTCGCGTTTGCTATTCTCAAATCCCCATCGAACTATCGTTGAATATTATACAATACGCAATACACTGGCTTTAGATAATCTTCAATCTACCCCGAAAACAGATTCCCCGGATTATGTTATATTTATAGTAATCAAAATAATCTCTCATGGCAAAACAAATGTCCATCATTCCCTTTACGGGAAAACTCGGCCCGCTCATTGGGTATAAGCGCAATGGCAACTACTTCCTGCGCTCCATGCCGCAAAGCGTGCAGCAAACGGCTGCTACCCGCCACGCATCCAGGCGCTTTGGCATCGCCAGCAGGAAAGGCGCTTTTATCCGGCATGCTTTCTACCCCCACCTGGATATCCCCTGTGACGGTGGCCACATCAATCGTCTCAACAAGCTGCTCATTGCTGCCGGCGATCATCATGCAGCCATCACAGGCTTCCGCTTCAATCAGCATACCGGCGTAGATCGTTTCTTTGCGGTGGCTCCCCGGCTTCTGAGCAACGGGATATTAAATATTCCCGCACAAACCATCGCCGGGTATAATAGGTACATAGCGGGCACTAAGCATAGCCTGGACGGAGTCTACATAATGAAAAGGTACTGCTGACTATAATGATGGGGTTATTCTTCCTTAGCACATTAAGCGGAGGGGATATTATACTTATCCCTGTAGGCAATAGGAGTAAGATCGGTGATCTTCTTAAATGCATCCCGGAAACTCTGTGTATCGGTATATCCCACTGCCGCCATTACCTCCGAAACAGACCTGCGCCCCGTTTCCAAAAGTTTCTTGGCTGCTTCTATCTTGATGCGCTGTACATATTCAGCAACTGTAAGATGGGTTGCTTTCAGGAACCTACGCTCAAAAGTTCTTCTTGCTAGGTGATATTTCCCGGCCAGGTCAGTAACGGTTACTTTGTCTGTAAAATTTTGTTCAATATAAGCCTGGATTTCTTTGATCAGTTCATCATCGTGCTTTTTAAACCCTTTAAATACTACAAACGGGGTTTGATTCACCTTGTTGATGTCCACTACGAAATGCTTGGCAACTTGTATTGCTGTCTGCCTGTCCGTAAACTTTTCTATAAGATATAAAAGCAGGCTCCAGTAGGCATTGTTGCCTCCACTTGAGTAAAGCCCTTTGTCAGCCGTAAAAATTTTATCCTCCACCAGCTGAACTGCGGGGTAATAACTTCTAAATTCGTTCGCATAATCCCAATGTGTGCTGCATTGTTTATTCTTAAGTAATCCACTAAAGGCCAGTAAAAATGCGCCTACACAAAAGCTGGCGACTTCTGCACCATTTTTATACTGATCGGCTATCCAGCCCGCATAATCCTTATTTAAATACGTAGCGCTAATCATATCACCCGACATAGGCGGAATCACAATCAGATCATGTCGTTGCTCTTTATAAATCTGCCCATCCGGCCTGATGGTAAACAAACCGTCGTTCAATTGCACATCCTCTCCCAGCCCAACCAGGGAAATCCTAAACAGTTCAGGCTTCCCCATCTGTTTTAGTAAACTGTTGGTATAGGTAAACACATCATAGCTATCGGTAATAGCTGCTAAAACCGCACGCTTTATGGTGAGTATAGATATCTGGATCATTCAGCAAAAATAGAAATTATAATTGTCGCATTCACCTTCTATAGTATGTCGCATTTACCCATCACCACCTTTGTGAAATGCATTTACCTTTGTTAAACAATTAAATCAATTAACTCTTTATTCATTATGATTGGCACGAATACCTACCTGCATTTTATGGGCAATGCCCAGGAAGCATTTAATTTTTACAAATCAGTTTTCGGTGGTGAATTCAAAAATATTCAGCATTATAAAAGCCTGGACAGCGGGAAAAAAATGTCGCCCGAAGACCGGGAAAAACTCATCCACATTACATTACAGATTTCAGATGATATCAGTATGATGGCTTCTGATGTGCTGGATTCAATGGAAATACCTTTTAATGCAGGAAACAATTTCCACATCTGTATGCATACAGAAAATGAACAGGAAGCCGATCGGTTGTTTGGGGCACTTTCTGCAGCAGGAAAAATAGACATGCCGTTAAACAAAACATTCTGGGGAGCCTACTTTGGAATGTGTCGTGATAAATTTGGCATTCAATGGATGATCAATTTCGACAATCAGCAACCCAGATAGCGTTTTAAACAATTAAAATAAAAAATGTAAACACTAATGAAAATGATCATAAAAATAATAGTTGTCTTAATTGCCATTGTTGCTGTCGCCCTGGTTATTGCCATGTTTTCCAAAAACAAGTATACATTAACACGTGAAATTATCATCAACCGATCTACGGATACTGTTTTTGATTACGTCAAGTACTTAAAGAACCAACCTCAATACAACAAATGGTTGTTACTTGACCCAAATACCAAAATTAGCTATAAAGGTGAACCCGATGGATTCCCAGGTGCTATACTAACCTTTGAAAGCAGCAACAGTAAAACAGGTAAAGGTGAATTTGAAACTAAAAAAATAACAGCTGGCGAAAGGGTTGATTTTGAGATTCGCTTTCTGGCTTTTACCGCCAACGGATATATGGCCGTGAAAGCCCTGTCGCCAAATTCAACAAAACTGACCTGGGTATATAACAGTGGAATGAACTGGCCGGTTAATTTACTGCTGCTGTTTATGGATATGGATAAAATTATCGGTACTGACATTGCAGAAAGCCTGAACAATATGAAACACCGGCTGGAATCGTAACATATTTTCAATATTCAAAAGTATCCATAACCGGAGCCAGTTAGCTTTAATAGAAAAAGGTCAGATGATATCTTCAGCAATAGATATCATCTGACCTTTTTCTATTCATGGAATGAATAGAATACTCAGTATCATTATTGGCCATCTGCTTTAACATCATCTCCTTTTCTCCTATTAACAATAACTTATACATGAATGCTTTCATAATCATCTACAAAACTGTTCAGGTAATTTCTTAATAATGGCAATGGCCCACCTGGTATTATTCCGTAATTATACCCGGGCGGATGTATTTATCGATAATATAGACAGTGATTGGCCTCAGCTCATGACCAAAGACCACCGGGTGCTCTCCACCTGAGGTATAGAACTCAAATTTCCCGGCAATTTTAGAGTACCAGACCTTTCCTATAGCCAGGTAGGTAATGGTGTCCGGCCTGGTTATCTTCCTTAAATTTTTCAACCTCATGGTATCTAATGCTATAAGCCTTGCATTAGATATCTTCTGGTTACAGGCTATAGGCTCGTAATGATCTTCCTGCCAATACATGCAATACCCCGAGCGCGGCGTCTGATTTCTATCTTTCCACCACCACATGCCGCCTGTACCCAGTACCAGCGATAACATCACCGCGGCGACCAATGTTTTGGCAGATTTCCCAGTTACCTTTTCCTGCTTACCGGTTTCCGCTGGGCTAACACCTCCACTTTCCTTTTCAATTGAACCAACAAACCTGATCGGAATTATTGGAATTTCCGGAATTACCGGATTTCCGGCGGGTTTATCACTGCCGGTTGCTGGCGGGCTGGGCGGAGAATCAGATCCTCGTACCAGGTCTTCTGTTGCCGGGCTGGGATCATTTAACACCAGGTCTTCATTTATATCCTCATCACCAGAAACCGTTTTCCCTAATTCCCAAGGCCTGCCAGAAAAGTCAATAAGCCAGGCCAGAAGCTCGATATTCTTCTCATCCGTACTTCCGGATTTCTCTTTCAGATAATTCACCAAAGGTCTGAATTTATCCGTCTCGCATCGCTGAATAATAGCATAACAGTTTCTTGCATCATTCAAATCTCCACAGAAATCCCTAATGATCTTTTCATCCCGCCTGTTTACATCTTTCGTGCATCTCTTCAGGCATTCCTCTTTGAGTTTCGCGGGTGTGAGGTGCATCAGGCCGTGAGGTAACGTATTGTTTACCTTCTTTCGTTCATACGCCTGCATAATCATTTGCTGGTAGTCAGGAAAAAGTGTCGCCATAAGTGAGATTATAGAACTGAATAATCGGAATTAAACCCGCATTCCTGGAATTACAAACGGAATACAGGGAATTACCGGAATTATTGGAATTACTTGTTAATCAACCTCTTACCTCGATCTATCTTCGTTTTGCAATCAGGTAATGCCTCCTTAGCTAAGAGGTACGCTGTACAGAACTGATTCACCCCGGACAAAGAAAGCGGAAGCCGGTTACCGGCTTGGGAAGCGATCATCAGCTTCCGTGATCCACGTCCACCCTTCCCAAAAAAAGCAAGAAGCGCTTCTTCACTGACTCAAAACTCCGCTGCCGGCTGCCCGGCAACCGGCAGCCTATTTCTAAAACATTCAAAAATTAAAATTATGTTTAACATCATATTTAGCTTTTTCCTGGCATTCTTATGCCCCAGCCATTCCAATAACGGTAATCATAATAATGGCGAACAGGTCACTACTTTGGATGATACCGGTGGCGAAACCGGAACAATTCCTCCAAGACGACCCTAACATATAATCTACGTGAGGCAAGAAGGCTCTTGCCTCACTTTTTTGGTTACCTGTCAATAATAATTCCCCGAAATGGAGAAATTCGATACTTTTAAGAGAAATAATCCTTAGTGCGCCCCTCAAGCATCATCCTGATCATACTCCTCGGAAGTCTTTTGGCCTGTACATCCCACAGGGAGTCCCCGCTACCAATTCCTGCACCCACGCTGAGAAAAGGGGAATCATTTTTCAATAAAAATAACGACTCCGCTTTTTATTATTTTAATCTCGTTGCAACGGGTGCTAAAGACAGTTTGGATATTGCAATGGCCTATACTTATATGGGTATCATCCAGGCATATGAGGGAGACCATTATGGAGGGCAGGAAAGCCTGTTGAAATCCCTTACTTATCTCGATGAACACAAAAAAGAAGACCAGGAGTGCCTGAGCTCAATCTACCATGAGCTGGGCAATAGCTGTCTTAATCTTAAAAACTATGACGCAGCGATCGATTATTTTCGTAAAGCGCTCAAATATATAAAACATCCAGGCTTCAAGGCCATTGCCTTAAACAGCATAGCCCTTACTTACGAGAAGAAAGGCGACTATGATCAGGCGATCGATCTATACAAATCCCTGCTGGTTGAGAGTAAGGACAAGAAAAAAGAATATGCCCGGGTACTTTCTAACTATGCTACAACTAAATGGCTGAAAGATGCTGCTTATCCCGCCGGACCAGAGCTCCAACAGGCATTACAAATCCGTAAGGATTCAAACGACATCAGAGGACTCAATGCCAGCTACGCTCATCTGTCGGACTATTATTCGCTCTCATTGCCTGATTCGGCGCTTTATTATGCCAGGAGAAGATACGAAATCTCCAGGGAAATGAATAGTCCGGACGATGAAGTCGAAGCGCTTTCAAAACTTATTACACTTAGTCCCACCAATCTGCTGAAACCATATTTTATCCGTTACCAATACCTGACGGATAGTATCCAAACCGCAAAGAATGCAGCCAAGAACCAATTCGCATTAATCCGTTACGAAGCTGCGAAAAGTAAAGCTGACAATCTTCAGTTGCAAAAGGATAATGCACAAAAGAAAACACAACTGGTGGTGCAGCGGTTCATATTGGCGCTAACCATACTGTTCTTCATTACCATCGGAATTGTTTTAATCCTTTGGTACCGCAGACGCCGGCAACAGATAGAATTTGCATCCCGGCAGGCGATACAGGAACATCAGCTTAAAACCTCCCAGAAAGTGCATGACGTAGTAGCAAATGGCTTGTACCGCATCATGACAGACCTCGAGTATAAAGCGTCTGTAGACAAGGAAGAATTGATAGATAAAATTGATGTACTGTATGAGCGATCCCGTGATATCTCGTACGAAAACCCCACTATCTCAAAGGTTCCTTTTCATGTTCAAATTGACGATCTGCTGGAGTCCTTTGGATCCGAGCACATCAAGGTCCTGATCTTTGGCAACGGTCCTATGTTCTGGAGCCGGATCAATGCACAGATACAACATGAAGTGGAACATATTCTGCAGGAATTGATGATTAATATGAAAAAACATAGCCAGGCTGATTCTGTGATGATAAAGTTCGAATGTCAAAACGACCAGGTTCAAATTCTCTATACCGATAATGGCATCGGTATTTCCCCGCAAGTTAAGTATGGCAACGGGCTGCAGAATACGGGAAACCGTATTAAAAGAATTGGCGGGCAATATACATTTGAACATCCTGCTAAAGGATTAAAAATTCACATTTCTTTCCCAATAGCTCATTCCTCATGATTACAAAGGTACTTATTGCCGAAGATCACGAAAGCGCCAATCTTTCTGTGCAGAAAACGCTGGAAGAATTAGCCATCATGGATATAGCATATGCCTATTATTGCGATGATGCTTTGAACAAAATAACACAAGCCCTTAAAGCAGAAAACTCTTTCGATCTCCTTATTACAGATTTGTCTTTCGAGCCGGATGGTCATAAACAGGTACTATCTGGCGGTATGGATCTGATTACCGCCGCAAGGGAAGTACAGCCCGACCTGAATGTCCTGGTCTTCTCATTAGAAAAAAAACCAGCTATTATTGACGAACTTTACAACAGGTATGACATTGATGGCTTTGTACAAAAAGCCCGGCACGACGCCCGGGAGCTTAAAAAGGCCATCAATGAAATAGCACAACGCCGTCGTTACTATCCACATCACATCGGACAGTTGATTAACAAAAAGAATACCCACTCATTTTCGGAATTTGATATCGCGATCATAACGCTACTTGCGCAGGGAACACCCCAGAAAGACATACCTGCACACCTTCAACGTAACGGGATAAAACCATCTGGCCTAAGTAGCATAGAAAAAAGGCTCAATCAGATGAAGGACGCATTTGGCTTTACCAAGAATGAGCAATTGGTGCTTCACTGTAGGGAGTTAGGCGCTATATAAACATCTCAAAAAAATTTCGACATAAAACAACTGATTACGGTTTCCCATAAAAAAAGACGATGAATGAAATATATTTTTGTTTCATAAATTTAAAATAACACTATGAAACAAAAGTATTATGTAAACAACAACGCCCAGCTCAACGGCGATCATGAAGTTCACCTCGGTACCTGTCCCTACTCCTCTATGATGTATAGCCGAATGTACCTGGGAGAATTTGAAACTTGCCAGGAAGCCGTTCGTAGAGCAAAGAAACATTATCCGCGATCGAATGGCTGTTTTACTTGTTGTAAGCCCTGCCACACAAGTTAAACGATCATGTCAATTCTTTTGTAACCCCATGTCTTCCGAATCAATCGAGCCATGAAACTCCTATATGCCTGGCTGCTTATAAGCTATGTTCACTGCAACCAAATAACGGTGTATGTCTGCGATAGCAAAAATGCTACAAGGTATCATTATAATCCGAATTGCCGTGGGCTAAGCAATTGTAAGCATCGAATCATCAGCATTCCCCTTGAAAAAGCAATGGAGACCAGAACCCTTTGTAAGTGGGAACAATAAATTGGCTGCGACCGGAAGTATATTTCAATACACTCCAACCTCTGTTATTATGACAACTCCAATCGATGCGCCGTATAAATATTTACAGTTCAAAGGAGACCAATTTTATAGCAGATATATCCAGGAGGATATGCCTGCAAAATCGCCTCCGGCAAAACCTCCCGGGCAGAGTTTCCTGAACGCCAAATCTCATGGCAGTTATGGCGCTCTTTTATTTCATCCCAACTGGAAGGCTAAACGAAAAGAAATACTGCAACGCGACATGCATCAGTGCGTACATTGCCGCAGCGATAAAGATTTGCAGGTGCATCACCGGCAATACCACTTTATAGCAAACGAGCAGAAGTTCAGGCTTCCCTGGGATTACCCCGGCCATTTACTCATCACGCTTTGCGAATCTTGTCATAATAAAGGGCATAATAAATATAAAGTACCGACCATCACTATTTAATAAAATATGTATGAGCTTATTCGACATTTTCAACCGGCAACGCCAGAATGGGCACACCCATACATTGGCAATTGAAAACGTAATACCCGATATTCCGGAAACTACTTTCATTGAAAAGGACGCACCGGAAAAAGAGCAACCTGAAGGAAAATCTGTTACGCCTTTCAATGGTGGAATACATCTTTTATACGATTTCCTCGACAAAAATTATGAATCCAAAGGATATAATGATGCGTTGATAAATCCGGATGCAACCCATCTGGACCAAAATGTGATCGCGCTAAAGAATGACCTGGAAAGATCTATCCGAAAAGTAAAAACATTTTACGAAGACTTTATCCGGCAAATCAATTTCCACATCTCAAGCCGGAGCAGAAGCGGAATGATAGATACGGTGGAAGAGCTTACCATCAAGAAGGAAATTGCCGAAAGCCATATCAATCAGGTCAAAGAGATCGAAGCGCAGGCGAAAGTTAATGAGGGTGTCGGGCATGGCATCATTATCAGCTATACACGCGGATTCAGGAATGGCCTTGCAGCAATTTCCAGTCATCTCATTCTGAACAAAAACTTTTAAAATCGAACGTTATGAAACATCTATGGATCCGTTTCGGTTGCTTCATAACCGGATACAACTACAACATCTTGCGTAACTGCAGCGAAGCTGCTTTTAAATCCGTGAAGAAGTATACCGCAGCCATGCTGATCGTTTGTATACTGTGGTTTTTTATTGGTTTTACTTTTGCGCATCGTTACCTGTCACTAAGCCTGCCGGGTTGCATATTGGCGGGAATTCTCGCAACCGTAATCATTGTACAGATTGAAAAGCAGATCATCTTATCCATCAATCCAAGTCGGCTGCTACTAATTTTCAGGGGCTGTTTGGCGTTCATGATGTCCATTCTGGGCGCTGTGATCATCGATCAGATATTGTTCGAAAAAGACATTGAGATCGCGAAGATTTCCTACGTCTCAGAAAAAGTAGACAGGATACTACCCTCGAAAACGGAAGAATTAAGAAAACAGATTTCCGCACTGGACACGACAATTAGTAAAAAAGAACAGGAAAAAGATAATTACGTAGAGGATATCAGTAAACACTCCACCACAATTGCCACCACCACACAAAAAGCAACAAAACGGGTACCTGTACAAACAGTAACATCTTCAGGCAGGGATACGATTAGTTGGAAGACGATAAGTGATGTTGTTGTTGCATCTACGCTGGTGCCAAATCCCAAAATAGCATTGCTGCCATCCCTTGACTCTACTATTGGCGCTATTCGGCAACAAAAATCCCTAAAGGAAAACGAATTACTCGACATCAAACCTGCACTTGAAAAGGAAATGAAAGCGAGTACAGGATTTTTGGATGAGTTAACAATCATGAAGCAGATGTTATCCACATCTTACGTTGCATTGTGTTTCTGGATTCTGTGGATTTTGTTTTTCTTGTTTATAGAGATGCTGGTACTATTCAGTAAGATGAGCGAAAGGTCAAATGATTACGAAAAGGTGGTACTGCACCATATGAACTTACAGATGCGAAGGCTTGATGCGCTTGGAAAAGGATTTGAATGATAAAACTTCTGACAACATCAATATTAAAAAAATTCCTATGGATTTTAAAGATGAAATCAAACTCTTCGGCGACAAAGTCGAAAAGCTCAAAAACCAGATTCAGACAGAAGAAGCTACTAAGAATGCTTTTATCATGCCCTTCATTAAAGTCCTGGGCTACGATGTATTTGACCCATTTGAAGTAATGCCGGAGTTCATTGCGGATATCGGGATTAAGAAGGGTGAAAAAGTTGACTATGCGATCATGAAAGAAGGCAAGCCTTCTATACTCATTGAATGCAAGCATTGGGGAGAAAGCCTGGATCCGCACAATTCTCAGCTGTTCCGGTATTTCCATACCACAACCGCTAAATTCGGTCTATTGTCTAATGGAATAATTTACCGGTTTTATACAGACCTTACCGAGCAGAATAAAATGGATGATAAGCCATTCTTTGAATTTAATGTTACAGATATAAAAGACAACCAGGTCGAAGAATTAAAGAAATTTCATAAATCATATTTCAACCTGGAAAACATTCAAACTACTGCGAGTGAACTAAAACATATGAATGAGCTCAAAACGTTGATAAATATTGAGTTTCAAAGCCCGTCTGAAGGATTGATTAAACACTTTACCAAACAGATATACAAGGGGATGTTAACTTCAAAAATTGTGGAGCAGTTCGGCGCACTTACTAAGAAGTCAATACAGCAATACATCAATGACCTGATAACTGAAAGGCTTAAATCTGCGCTGAAAAAGGAAAATGAGGCCGAACCGGATGATGCTGAGAAGGAAATAGCAAAAACAAATATCGAGGAAAAGGGCTCATTGATTGAAACGACCGAAGAGGAAAAAGAAGGTTACATGATTGTAAAAACAATTCTACGACAAAAAATAAAGCTGGCCAGAATAGCCTATCGGGACGCTCAGTCTTATTTCGCCATACTACTGGATGACAATAACCGAAAAACGATATGCAGATTGTATTTTAACGGTTCGCGAAAATACATTGGCACTTTTGACGAGCAAAAAAAAGAAACGAGGACAGAGATTTTAACTGTCGATGACATCTTTAAATTCGACGAGATACTTCATAAGACAGTTGATTGGTATGATTCAGAAAAAGTTCAGGCATAAACATGCCAGTGCACATAGCAGCGTACTAATCCTATTAATTCCTTAAATATTCAATGAAATAAATTATTTCGGATCGCTATTGTTCCCACCACGGTTATTAATCAAATTCAAATGTTATTACGTTGATCAAAAAATGTTCATCTATGAAAAAAGTAATTTTATTTTGGGTAATTATTACCCCATTTTATTCGGCCTGTGCCCAAACAGCGAAACCCGATACGGATCTAAAAGAACAAAAAAGCAAAGCAGAGCTTTTTTCAAACAAATCTGGTTCTCTAATACAACAACAATTTATGGATGTTGGCTCGCTGAGGGGCTGTCTGATTCAAGTTGCYCAATATACAGACTTGATTGGCGGAGAAACTACCAAGGCAGTGCGTTTTGAATATGCTTACTCCGGAACATATTCATCTGATACAAAAATAGGCATGCTTGATATGGATGAAGTTGATGCACTGATTAAATCTTTAAACATTATAAAAGACAAGATAATACCAACGACACCAGAAGTATACC
>NZ_JBFTSK010000049.1:0-60242 GCF_056399985.1 Chitinophaga sp. 01L420 | reverse complement strand
TGAGCCAGGATCAAACTCTCCATTGTAAAGAAGTTTTGATACTGACTAATTTCTCTCGAAATCAATCGGTGATCTTATTAATTATGTTTAGCTGTACATTACCTGTTTGAACCTAAGCATCACTACTTAGATTCGTGCTGTTGTTTCCATTCTTTCAAAGAACTTATCGATCACTGCTGATCGTTTGTTGATGTGTGAGATCCGATCTCTGTGGCGCTGAAGCCGTACATCTTATTTCAATTTTCTTCGCAACTTTCGCTCTCCGTTTGTTGCCCCGTTGTTGTTGGGGTTGCAAAGGTAATAAACTTTTCATTTCTACCAAATCTTTTTCAAGATTTTTTAAAATTTTATTTTTTCATTGTCACTGATCGCAGAAGCGCTGCCACCAGGTATTAGCGGCTATACAGCAACTAGAAAAAATGAGTAGAAATGCAGTGTCGTGAAGAGCTTTTGTGTGCGTGCTTTCTATCAAAGCGGAGCGCAAAGGTAGGCGGATTTTTTACACTTCCAACTTTTTTGCAGGACTATTTTATAAAAATCTCTGTAACCCTTTATAACAAAGGGTTACAGAGATCAAAAATTATTGGCGATCAAAGCTTATTGGCTGCAAAAGTCCTTCCGGATATCTCACTTTCATCAAAAACAAGCCCTGCGGAGGTACGGCAAAGTCAGCATTTGTACAATCCATACTCTCTATTGCTGCCCTGAACTGATCCATAGAAAGCTTACCCCGCCCCACTCTCAGCATAGTACCCACCAACCCACGCACCATTCCCCGCAGGAAACGGTTGGCTGTAACGTTATAGACTATACGCTCTCCATCAACTGTCCAGTAAGATTCCTCGATCTTACATATATATGTCTTCACTTGTGTATTACGCTTAGAGAATGTAGTGAAGTCACTATAACCTTTAATCACTTCCGCTGCTTCCTGCAATGCAGCGATATCCATCTTATAAGGAAAGAAGTATCCCCGGTCCTTCAGAAATGGATCTTTACGCGTATATAAGGTATACTCGTAAGAGCGGCCCAGGGCAGCGAAGCGGCTATTGGCATCCGGAGGCACATTATATATACCTCTCAGCACCACATCATCCGGCAGGATGGCGTTGATCTTATATAAGAACTGCGGGTGCAGTGGCAATGCGGTATCAAAGTGAAGGAAGTTCTGTTGGGCATTTACACCAGCATCCGTTCTGCTGGAACCTGTGCTGACAATGGTATCTCTCAGTAACATACTCAATGCCCTGTCTATTTCCGCCTGCACGGTATGTGCATTTTCCTGCACCTGGAACCCGCTGTACTGCGCTCCCTTATATCCCACTTCTATAAAATACCTGTTCATATAGGGGCGAAAATAAAGAATTACGAATTAGGAATTACGAATTACGGATTTGCAGGTAGATAGCGAATGATAATCAACATCGCTTATATCTACCTGCAAATCCGTAATTCGTAATTCCTAATTCGTAATTCTTTATTTATGCAGCATCGCTTTGAACCTGCCCCTGTAGTAATCATCGATTAACAGGGTTTCCAGGGAGCCATACTTCTCTGTATCATATGTTTTAGAATAACCGGCATCCAGTAAGCGATAACGGGTATCATCTGCTGTCAGCAACTGCACCAGGGTTTTCATCTGTGCCGTTTCCAGGCAGTAGTTACGCGTTTGTTTACGGAACACATCTATCATACCATCATCGCTTCGGGCAGCTAYAAATTTGCGTAACATCTTACGGAAAGTAGCTTCATCCATGATATTCGTACAATCCGAATTGACCAAACGGGCATCAGTTGTCTTCTTTTTTGCTACCGGCGCATCGGGTACTACCTCAGCAGCTATTGGTGCTCCTACAGGCGCGCCCGCCGCATCCACTGTTGCTTCTTCTTCACTGTGTTTCTTTTTCTTCTTACTCTTTACCGGCTCTTCATCTGTTACCGGGCGGGTAGCCGCCACGCCGTAACCACTGGAGTCCGTGATGATATTAGCCGGATGTTCTGTATCATCAAAAAGTTTACTGCGTTTTTTCTTTTTGCGGACAGGTGCTTCTTCTGTAGTGGTTACTGGTACTTCTACCACTACTGGTGGAGCGGCCACCGTTTCTACGGGAGCACCCGTAGCTGCCGGCTGAGATTTATCATCCTGGAACTCAATAAAATCGGGATCCCCTTCTTTGGCCTTATGTTTCTTTTGCTTCTTTGTTGGTTCTTCAGCCGGAGCTGCTTTGGCTACTTCTTCTGCTGCAGCCTCGCTGGCGGCTGTTTTACCTTCTTCTGCCAGCACATCATTAAGAATTGCCTTCTCCTCATCGGTGAGCGGCTCTCTTTCGTTTTTATGTTTTTTACCCTTTGGCTTCTTTACCTCTCCTTCAACGGCTACCGGCGCATCTGCGGGTGCAGCAACTGGCTTCACTTCCGGCGCCGGCTCATTCCTGTCATCGCCGGTTACTACCACTTTATCCAATGCGGAAGAAAACGGATTCGCTGACTTGGCAGACGTTGTTGACTTAGCGGGGCCTGTTACAATGGCTTTATCAGCAAAAGTTGTTTCGAGGTCCTTCTGCAGGTTCTCCATCATTTCCTTTTTAGCCGTATCCAGCACTGGCACCAATGTATCAGCCACCACAAGTGTTTCGGCAGCTGCTACTGCGGGCGTGCCTGCATCTGACTTCATTTCCCGGAAAGTTTGCAGATTATATAAAGAATAACCCGCTTCCCCGGATTGCTTCAACAGGAAGCCCTGATCATTCTTGGCTATTTTCAGATAAAACTGCGCTTCGTGCGATTCATCCTTCGGAAAACCAACGGTGATAGGCACCGTACCGTTGTCCAGTTTGGGCAAAATGATATAACCCCGCTCTGTGGAACTCAGCACTTTGCCATTATGCTTTACATAAAATGGTTGCCCTTTCTCGCTCTGAATATATACGTAATGATGCTGTTCCTGCGCCCAAAGACGGCCGCAGAGTAACAGGCATGCCCAAACGAATATTACTGTCCTGTATTTGAGATGCATACTATAAATTGGTATAAAAACTATTCCTGTGCAAATATTATTCCAGCACGATCAGCACTTCACCTTTTTCAACGGCAGTGCGCTCTGCGACTTTAATTTCTTTAACGATGGCATCTGAAGAAGCTTTAAACACATTCTCCATCTTCATGGCTTCCAGGATCAGCACCGGATCGCCCTTGTGAATAGCCTGCCCGGGGGTTACCAGCACCTTCAGTACCAGTCCCGGCATAGGCGCCTTGATATCATTCACCTTCTTCGTCATGGCATCTTTAATCCCCATAGACGCCAGCAACTGGTCAATAGGTTCTTCTATAGCCACTTCAAACTGTTGCTGATTTACCTGTAATACGACTGTTTTGGTATCCCTGTCGATCCGCAAAACCTGCGCCTGGTAGCTATTTCCATCCATTATGATGCTATAATCACCGGTAGGCAATTTTGCGGCTGACCAATCTACTTCCTGGTTATCGCAGGTAAGCTTTGTGTCTGTATTCACGGCAAATGTAGATTTGCCATTCACTATTGCTTTGATCATAATACTGTTTTACTGGCCTATAAGCGTAACAAAAATAGCATTTTTAACCACTTACCTCATATTTGGCCCATTTGTTTAAATTTGACTCTTTTTAATATCGCAAGCCGATACATTTGTTTAAAACTGCCTTTTACATGAATCAACATCTGAAGCAATCCCTGATGGGAATGCTGATCGGAGGAATAGCCGGACTGGGAATGAGCACTTCCCTGATGGCCCAATCTGATAAAGCTGCCCAGGAAGACCCCGCATTAAAGATTTACCGTGCCGCTGCCACTAAAGTAAATGATCTGGTACATACCAAGCTGGACGTACGTTTCGATTATGCGAAAAGGTACCTTTACGGCAAAGCATGGATTACCCTGAAACCCCATTTCTATGCCACCGACTCCCTTACACTGGATGCAAAAGGCATGGATATTAAAGAAGTATCCCTGGTAAAAGCCGGCAAAAATAACCCACTGAAATACAGCTACGACAGCCTGCAGCTGCATATTGCACTGGACAAAAGCTACAAGCCATCTGAGTCTTATATTATTTATATCAGTTATACCGCCAGGCCTGATGAGCTGAAAGCGAAAGGCAGCGCCGCTATCTCTGATGCCAAAGGATTATATTTTATCAATCCTGATGGAAAAGATCCCAACAAACCTACCCAGATCTGGACACAGGGCGAAACAGAAAGTTCTTCCGCCTGGTTTCCTACTATCGATAAAACCAACCAGAAATGCACCGAGGAAATCAGCATGACGGTGGAAAAGAAATACGTAACCCTCTCCAATGGTAAGCTGGTAAGCCAGAAGAACAACGCTGACGGCACCCGTACAGATACCTGGAAGATGGATCTCCCCCACTCTCCCTACCTTTTCATGATGGCCGTAGGTGACTATGCCATTGTAAAAGATACCTGGCACGGTAAAGAAGTAAGTTATTATGTAGAAAAGGCATACGAGAAATATGCGAGGAATATTTTCGGCAACACACCGGAAATGCTCACCTTCTACTCTAACATATTAGGCTACGAATACCCATGGGTGAAGTATTCCCAGATCTCCGGCCGTGACTATGTTTCCGGCGCAATGGAAAATACCACCGCCACACTTCATGGTGAATTTATACAGAAAACAGATCGTGAACTCCTCGATAACAATAATTATAACGAAGGCGTAATTGCCCACGAACTGTTCCACCACTGGTTTGGCGACCTTGCCACCGCTGAGTCCTGGAGCAACCTTACCGTGAATGAATCTTTTGCAGACTACAGCGAATACCTGTGGCTGGAACATAAATATGGTAAAGACGCGGCAGATGAACATAGCCAGGAAGCTGCACAGTCTTATATGTCGATGGTACAATACTCCGGCGACAAAGACCTGGTACGCTTTCACTATCACGATAGAGAAGATATGTTTGACCAGATCACCTATCAGAAAGGTGGCCGCGTGTTGAACATGTTGCGTAATGCAGTAGGTGATTCTGCCTTCTTCAAATCCCTGAACCTCTACCTGAAAACAAATGCCTTCAAGGCTACAGAAGCACACCAACTGCGTCTCGCGTTCGAAGAAGTAACTGGTCGTGATATGAACTGGTTCTTTAATGAATGGTATTTCGGTAAAGGCTTCCCACAGCTGGATATCAGCTATAAGTACAATGACGCCGCTAAAACAGTGACCGTTATTTTACAGCAGATACAGAAAGAAGCTAAAGTATGGCAGATCCCTATGGCCATTGATGTATACACAGGTGGTAAAGCCGAAAGACATCAGATCTTCATGGAAAACCGGGTGGATTCATTTACTTTCTCTTATACTACCCGTCCTGATCTGGTGAACGTAGATGCAGATAAAGTAGTATTAGCCAAGATAGATGATCACCGTGCTTTCAGCACCTACGCTTATCAGTACGCACATGCTCCTAACTATATGGACCGCCGCATTGCCATCGATGAGGCAACAGACGCGCAAGCCACTAACCCGGAAGCAGTGAAACTGTTACAGTTGGCGTTGAAAGATAAATACCATGGCTTAAGGACTTACACCATTGGCAAACTGAACATGGCTAACAACGCTGTAAAATCCGCTGCCCTCCCCGTTTTGCTGGAATTGGCCAAACAGGATCCAAGTTCATTGGTACGCGCAGCCGCCTTACAACAACTGGGTGAACTGAAAGATGCACAGTATAGCCCGCTGTTTGAAAACGCTACAAAAGACAAGTCTTATGGCGTGGAAGCAGCTGGCCTGGAAGGCTTAGCCTCCCTGGATCTGGATAAAGCTTATACGATTGCCAAACAAATGGAAGGCGATACTAAAGGCAAGCTGGTAAATGCGATCGCAGGTGTATATGCCCGCAAAGGCAACGCTGCTGATGTTGGTTTTGTGGCTACCAAGTTTGATGAAACCAGCGGTCAGGACAAGCTCAATGCAGCTTTCGACTACCTTGGCTTCTTATCAAAAGTGAACAACACGACGGCGGTAACGAAAGGTGTGGATCAGGTGAAAGCGATGACCGCACAGTTCAACAACTCACAGGTAAGCACTTATATCAGTAACTGGATGCAGGAAATCAGCAAGAGTAAATCCCAGGAAGCAACGGGTGTTTCCGGCACTAACAGGGATGAACTGCTGAAACAGTCAGACTATCTGCGTAAAGCTGCTGAAGAAATAAGAAAATCCATTAAAGAGTAGTCAGCGGATTTTTTCTTTTTCGGAAGATATAAAAGGCAAAGAGGAAACAGCAGTGGCAATATCCACTTCGGTTTCCTCTTTATCTTTTAGTACATATCATGAAAAGTGTCAGATGGCCACTTCAACTAAAGCGCTGATAGCAGGATTCCATCGCCAGGTGGTATCAGCGAGTTTTACTCCTCCCAGCCAGCGATGTTCCAGGGAAACATAGTCCAGGTAATTTTCTTCTTCTTCCAATATTTCCCTACCAAGGCTGGTAATTTTAAGTATCTGTTCATGCTCCTCAATCACACCGGCATTTACCATACGATGGATGAGGATGTCCAGTTGAAAATTGCTGAAACCATATATTTCCAGTTCGTTCCAGAAAAGCATATAGAGATCATACCAGCGATAGCTGCCCAGCGCCAGTCGTAGCAGGAAATAGTTTTCAATAGTACTGAGTCCGGTATTTACATCCGGGAATCTTTTAAGGTGAGCAGTGATCGCTGCCGGCAGGGATGTTAGATTTCCGGCAGATAGTTTACTGATAGTTTCCAGCACCTGTGGCGTGCGAAGGCACCATGCATCCCATACATCCTCCGCCCATATCAGGTCATCGGGTTGCAGGCGAACGCGCTGTTCAAATATTTTTGGTAAGTCTTCTGGCTGCGCGTGATGTGGCAGGTCAATGATACTAATGGGGGGAAGTGTGGGAAGTTGACTGGTGATGTAGTGCAGGATAAACAACATATTTATCTGGCAAAACRGGTCGTATTCAAACCAGAGGACGATTTCATCAGCAGAGGAGCCGGAGAGATCTAACTTCTCCAGCTCCTGTACTACATTGGTATAATAAGTTTGTCGGTCTATTCCATATTGGAATTCGAGGTGTTTGGCGCGACTTTCAAAGAATTCAGTAAGGTCTTTGGTATACTTTACTTTTCCTTCGCACATCATTTCTCTACATACTACAATTTCTCCCGGCACCTCACTTTGCCGGAACAAGGTAAGGGTAGCATCTCCATTTAACACATGCACGTATGACATAAAATAGTTTTCATCTGTTACCAGCTGCCGCTGGCGCCGCCGCCACCGCCGGATCCTCCTCCGAAGCCGCCGAAGCCGCCCCCTCCGGAACCACCACCGCCTGACCAGCCGCTTCCACCACCGCTGCCAAAGCCACCCATACCGCCTAATACCGGCCATATCCAACCGCCACGTCTGTTGTAGGTAGTTCCACCACCTCCTCCTCCGCCACCACCGCGGCTAATGAGAGAAGCGATAATCACTATCACCATTATAATAAGAAAAATAGCGCCGGGACTAATGCCTGGCTTACTTTTCCGTGGGTCGGCCCTGTACTCACCTGCTGCGGCTTTTATCACCGCATCCACTGCACCATCTAGTCCTTCGTAATAATGTCCTTCGCGGAAGTCGGGTTTAATAATGTTGTTGATGATATCGTTGGCAATGGCGTCAGGTACTACCCCTTCCATACCATAACCCGTTTCTATCCTCAACTTTCTATCTTCTAGAGAAACAAGAATTAGTATCCCATTGTTCTTGCCTTTTGTGCCGATCCCCCAATCACGTAATATTTTTAACGATACCTGGCTGATATCGTAGTCGCCGATTGATTTCAGTGTAACGACAGCTATCTGGGTGGAAGTAGAATCGTAGTAAGCCCGCACTTTTTGTTCCAGCGCATCATCTTCATTCTTCAACAATACACCGGCAAAGTCATTTACTAAAGTTGGAGGATTAGGCCGGGGCGGTATGTTCTGTGCTTTTGCCAGCAAGCCCGCCATCATTAATAATCCCGGTAAAAACCAGCGTAGTATCCTCATTGTTTCTAAGCTAAAATCGTTTAAAAAGAGTGGCCTTTATTTGCCGAAGACGATATCATCCGGTAGTTCATTCACATCGCTGCCGGCTTCGTGCGGAAAGAAAGTGCGGAGTGAGGCACCTATTTCCTCAATGCATGCTTCTATGCCTTCGATAATACGATTGTCCTGAAAGTGATTGATCAGCATTCCGGCTTCTTTCACCCAGAAGTCATCGCCTACTTTCTCATGTATGCCCTGGTCGCCCAGGATGGCAAACTGCCGGTCTTTAATGGCCACATATACCAAAACGCCATTACGCAATTTCGTTTTGCCCATTTCCAGCGACGCGAATGCTTCTTTAGCTCTGTCCATGGGGTTTACATAAGTGCAATGACTTTCAACAAACAACCTGATTTCTCCGGAAGTAAGCCGCTCAGCTACCCGGATAGCCTGCACTAACCTGTTCTTCTCCGTTTCTGAAAAAATCTCTTTTCGTTTAAAAGGAAAAATGCGCATGCTCTATCTATTTTTTTAATTCCCGGTTTTCTGGTGCCGGGAAAGGATCGCAGAAAAAGTTGCCTTTCCCTGTGATCCCATCTCCACAACAAAAAACCGGAAATACTATTTTGGGTTGTTTAGAATTTTACCTGTGGCGCATTTTCAGCACCTGCAGTTGCTTCGAAATAACCTTTTGCTTTGAAGCCTGTGATGCCGGCAATGATATTATTAGGGAACGTACGTACGGAGCTGTTATAACCATTCACTGCTTCGTTGAAGTCGTTTCTGGCTACGTTGATCCTGTTCTCAGTACCTTCCAGTTGTGCCTGCAGGTTCTGGAAATTGGCATTTGCTTTCAGGTCCGGATAGTTCTCAGACACGGCGAGTAAACGGCCCAATGCCTGGCTTAACTGACCTTGTGCTGCCTGGTATTGCTGAATTTTTTCAGGGCTCAGGTCATTCACATCTACCTTGATCTGAGTAGCGCTGGCACGTGCCTGGATTACTTTTTCAAGGGTTTCGGTTTCGAAGTTAGCCGCACCTTTCACGGTGGCAACCAGGTTAGGAATCAGGTCAGCGCGGCGTTGATAGCTACTCTGTACCACACCCCATTTATTTTTCACGTTTTCATCTTTAGTCACAAGTCCGTTGTATTTGCCACAACCAAACATGACTAATAATACGAGTACTACAATTGCAATAATTCCTGTTTTCATCTGAATTAAAATTTAAGTTTTAAGTGCCGACAATAGTGCAAAACCTATTCCTGTTTTGAGGCTTGCCGGCGTAAGTGTTGTTTTCACCGGTGAACGCTATAAAAAAAGCGGTAAACGCACGCTTTTCATAACTACACGAAAATATGGAAACTAAGCCACTAAATAGCTATTGGATAAGGAAACGGCATTTTTTTAAAAAAGTTCATTCATCCTTGAAATATTCATCATAAAACAGTATGTTTATATGTACCTTTGCTACGTATAAAACGTTGAACGTTTTACTATATGATTTAAGGTGAATGGGGCAGAATGGATAACAAAATCGATATCGAAGGTTTCATTGTTTCTAACTCATTTATTATCAATAACTTGGAACTAAGTCTGCTTAAATGAGTGCACAACACATCCATATACTCTATATTGATGATGAAATACACAACCTGAATGCCTTTAAGGCTTCGTTCAGAAGGCTGTACAATGTTGTTACGGCCACCTCTGCAGAAGAAGCGGAAAAGCTCCTGGCAGAACAGGAATTTCATATCATTATCTCGGATCAGCGTATGCCCAAAACAACCGGGATAGAGTTTTTCGAATCAATACTGGAAAGATACCCCGAGCCGATACGCATGCTGCTGACAGGTTATGCCGACATCAACGCTGTAGTAGACGCCATTAACAAAGGACAGGTATACAAGTATTTCTCCAAACCCTGGAACGAGGAAGAGCTGCGGCATAATATTGAAAAAGCGTATGAAGTATATGCGCTCCGCAAGGAAAATAAAGAACTGACCGCCAAACTGTTGGATGTAAACCAGAAGCTGGAATTCCTGGTAAGACAGAAGTTGATTTCCTGATCATTTATAGGTGAACAATGTATTGCGTATGTTCCTTACAGGAATATTCCATCTTTTATGTGCCTGCCTTTATACATGGCCGTTCATCAAAATCCCATCGTCTGCAATTTCTGAATGTTGATTTTCCTTTAACTTGCACCACATTGTGAACTTAATTTCCTGAATCATGCAAGTTTGGAAAGATTACCAGGCAGAGAATAAAGATCGTTTCCTGGATGAATTACTGGCGCTGTTACGCATTCCTTCTGTGAGTGCGGATTCCCGTCATAATGGAGATACCCAACAATGTGCAGAAGCTGTAAAACTGCGACTGCAGGAAGCTGGCGCCGACAAAGTAGAAGTGTGTCAGACTGCCGGTCACCCGATTGTATACGGAGAAAAGATTATAGACCCATCCTTACCAACTGTATTGGTATACGGCCACTACGATGTACAACCCGCAGATCCGCTGGAACTGTGGCATAGTGGTCCATTTGAACCGGTTATCAAAGACGGTAACATATATGCCCGTGGCAGCGCAGACGACAAAGGCCAGTTTTACATGCACGTAAAGGCTTTTGAAACGATGAACAAAACCAACACCATCCCCTGCAATATCAAGTTTATGATTGAAGGAGAAGAAGAAGTTGGTTCCGCCAACCTGGGCATCTTCCTGAAAGAAAATAAAGAACGCCTGAAAGCAGACGTGGTATTAATTTCAGATACGTCTATGATCAGCCTGGAAAACCCTTCCATAGATACCGGCCTGCGTGGCCTGGCTTATATGGAAGTAGAAGTAACCGGTCCTAACCGCGACCTGCACAGTGGTGTATATGGTGGCGCTGTGGCTAACCCGGCTACCATCCTCGCTAAAATGATTGCTTCCCTGCACGATGAGAACAACCACATCACCATCCCTGGCTTCTACGACAAAGTACAGGAACTGAGTGCAGCAGAAAGAGAAGCGCTGAACGCTGCTCCATTTGATGAAGAGGAATACAAAGCAGATCTTGGCGTAGCAGACGTTTGGGGCGAAAAAGGTTATAGCACCATCGAAAGAACCGGCATACGTCCTACCCTGGAAGTAAACGGTATCTGGGGCGGCTACACCGGCGAAGGCTCTAAAACAGTATTACCATCCAAAGCATTTGCCAAGATATCCATGCGCCTCGTTCCTAACCAGGACTGGCACGAAATATCTGACCTGTTCACCAAACACTTTGAAGCCATTGCGCCAAAGAGCGTGAAAGTGAAAGTCACCAAGCACCATGGCGGCAGCCCTTATGTAACACCGATCGACTCTGTTGCATTCAAGGCAGCTCACCAGGCCATCCTTACTACTTTTGGTAAAGATCCTATTCCTGTTCGCGGCGGTGGTAGCATTCCTATCGTAGCCCTGTTTGAAAAGGAACTGGGACTGAAAACAGTACTGATGGGCTTTGGTCTGGATAGCGACAACCTCCACTCTCCTAACGAGAAATATGGTTTAGCTAACTATTACAAAGGCATTGAAACCATTCCTTATTTCCACAAGTTCTTTGCGGAAATGAGCAAATAATGATACAGCCTTTAGCTATTAGCTTTTAGCAGTCAGACTAAAAGCTAATAGCTAAAGACTAAAAGCTTTACTATGAGTAACAACGAAAAAGTACGCGTAGATAAATATCTCTGGTCTATCCGGGTGTTTAAAACCCGTAGCCAGGCTTCAGATGCCTGTGACGGCGGTAAAGTAAAGATGAACGGCAACTCCGTGAAAGCCGCTAAACCAGTATCTATAGGCGATAAATTTGAAATCAGAACAGAAGGCCGCAAATGGATGCTCGAAGTAACCGGCCTGCTCTCCAACAGACAAGCCTATAGCGAAGCCATTAAATATTATATAGATACTACCCCGGAAGAAGACAAATTAGCCCCTGCTTTCGTGGCATCCGTATTCCAGACAGGTAAGCGTCAAAGTAAAATTGGCCGCCCTACCAAGAAAGACCGCAGAAATATAGAAGGCTTTATGGAAGGAGATGAAGAAGAATAATTGTTAACAAGATATTTTATAAAAAGGTTCCTCTTTGTACTTCAGAGGCACCTTTTGTTTTTTAGAACCGGTCTTTTAAATCCTGTTGTACCTCCCAGGCCAGGTCTTTTATCTTTTCCATTTCAGCGATGCTCAAAGCTTTGTTGCTCCCTGCTTCACGCACTTTTTTGTAAAAGGTACTTTCACTCCAGCCGCATTCCTGGCAAACTTTTTTC
This sequence comes from Chitinophaga sp. 01L420, assembly GCF_056399985.1. Classification (NCBI taxonomy): domain Bacteria; kingdom Pseudomonadati; phylum Bacteroidota; class Chitinophagia; order Chitinophagales; family Chitinophagaceae; genus Chitinophaga; species Chitinophaga sp. 01L420. Next base: position 47,908 of record NZ_JBFTSK010000049.1, on the reverse strand, counting down.
GCGGAATTTAATGGCGCTGCCGGCAAAGCCTTCAAAGAGTGAGCGGAGATGGTTGTGTGTGGAGGATTTGGTTGTTTGCATGGTGTATATGGTTATGGTTAATCATAATTTCAACGTGAGTCAAAGATAAGTATATTTTACTGATTAAGGGGGAATACCCCCTCTGTTTTTCTATTCATTTTGTTCATATTCGGTTTGAGAATATGGATATCAATAAACAAGAAAAATTGGAAAGTTTTGGTCGAAAAGTCCGCGCATTTCGCGAAGCAAAAGGATGGAGTCAGCGAGATATGGCTGCAAACTGTAATATTGATTCCGCAGATATAGGCCGAATTGAACGAGGCCAGGTAGATATCAGATATACTACCATTCTTCAGTTAGCCGAAGTGCTGGAAGTGTCTCCTTGTAAGTTAATTGATTGTTAGACCAGGTGTAACCTCTCCTTAAAATTCATGGTAACCAATAAAGATTCGCTTTGTCTCAAAGCGCTGGGACATAGTGCGGTGAAAGAGTAGTGAAAGAGTAGTAACAGGGTAGTAAAAGAGTAATGTAACAGTAGTAAGAATGCCGTGGAACAGTAATAGAAGTATAATGGGAATGTAATAGATAGACGAGTCCTAAGTACCGGAGAAGTATGCGAGAAGTATACGAGAAGTAATAACTGCACCATCCCCCTGTCCCTATTGAATGGAAAATCCCAACAAAACCAGCTACTTACCCCTCTATTACCGGGTATTCGCCTTTTTTCTACAATTTCTCACTTTTGCGTAGTAATTTTGCCAACTCATTCTTAAACTAAGGATTTTCAATGCCTAAACAAAGCGACGTACTTACTGCCGATTTCCTGGTGAAAGTAGCAGAAGAATTTGGTACCCCGGTATATATATACCATGCAGAAAAGATTAAAACTCAGTACGAAAAGCTGCAAAAGGCCTTTCATAAGTCGGACACCCGCTTTTTCTACGCCTGTAAGGCATTGACCAATATCAACATCCTTAAGTACATCAATTCTATTGGCTGCGGACTGGATACTGTATCCATCCAGGAAGTACAATTGGGCCTGAAAGCCGGATTTGATCCTAAGAATATCATCTTTACCCCTAACTGTGTGGATTTGCAGGAAATCATTGCTGCCAAAGACCTGGGGGTAATCATCAATATAGACAACCTCTCCATCCTGGAGCAGTTTGGTAACAAGTTCGGTGGCAGCTATCCTATCTGCATCCGTCTGAACCCGCATATCATGGCTGGTGGTAACTTTAAAATCTCCACCGGGCATATCGATAGTAAGTTTGGTATTTCCATCCACCAGATGCGTCATATCGAACGTATTATCAATTCTACCAAATTGAAAGTAACCGGCCTGCACATGCATACCGGCTCTGAAATCAAGGATGTAGATGTGTTTCTGCGTGGTGTAGAGGTGATGTTTGAAATGGTGCAGCATTTCCCTGACCTGGAGTCTATTGACCTGGGAAGTGGCTTTAAGGTAGCTTACCAGCAGGGCGACCCGGAAACGGATATCGATCTGCTCGGTAAAAAACTGAGCGAGGCTTTCAACAACTTCGCTAAATCATATGTACGTCCGCTGCAGCTGTGGTTTGAACCAGGAAAGTTCCTGGTAAGCCAGAGCGGCTACTTTGTAGTAAAGGCGAATGTGATCAAACAAACGACTGCCAATGTATTTGTAGGTGTAAACTCAGGATTCAACCACCTGATCAGACCTATGTTTTACGAGGCATTCCACTTAATACGTAATATTTCCAATCCAAAAGGTACGGAACGCATCTATACCGTAGTAGGTAATATCTGTGAAACAGACACCTTTGGATGGGACAGGAAAATAAATGAGGTAAGAGAAGGTGACTACCTGGTGTTTTATAACGCCGGCGCCTATGGCTTTGAAATGTCTTCTAACTTTAACTCCCGCCTGAAACCAGCGGAAGTACTGGTAAAAGATGGTAAGCCACACCTGATCCGTAAACGTGATACGATAGACGATCTGCTTAGAAACCAGATTGAATTACAATAATTTGCAGCCTGGGGAATGCAGGTATTTGATTTTCAGGGAGATACTCCTGCTAACAATCACCTGCATTTCCCAATGCTGTCAATCATACAATATTTCCCCTACCTTTACGTCTACATTTAGTACCCCCCACTGTAATCCTGCACACTGATTTTACTGTAAATTGTAATAAGATATTTATTACTGGCACACCAAAAACGATGGCCTTTGGTTATAATTATACGTAGATATGAAAGTTTTAACTGCACACCCAGGTATATTTAACGATGATAAAGTAATTGAGTCTAACATATCATTCGTTCCCTTCCTGAACTATTTAAAGGAGAAGGTGAAGAATGCCGAAGAAGTTCGCTCCTCCTTCTATAAACTGATCATTGACAAGTTTGAAAGCAACCCGGAAGTACTGCAACCTATCCCCCCGGATAGTGATCTCAGTAAATATAAAGACTACCTGGATCTGTTGATATCCGCCATTTTCCCGGTTACCACAGATTCCACTAAAGATATTTATGGCATTGGCGTACCCTTTAAATTCGCCATCTTCTACTATTCCGATCTCTTTAAACAACTCTTTACACAAAATGGCCAGGAGCTGAGTACCGTTCCGGATGGTGTTTCCCTGACCCAGGTAAAGAAAGATAAGATGACCTGGCTCTATAAACTGATCCTGGAAAAAGTGTATCATTTTCCCATGACCTATAAAAACGAAATAATCCATACCGTGGAAACACCGGATGGAGGCAAGCGTTATGTGAAAGTGAACATAGACCCCCGGTTTGTAGATGTAAAAGTAAATGGAGATCTTCCCCCATTGGATTATGGACAGTTTTGCTCCAAACAGGTCACGGAAGAATCACTCCAGCAACTACTGCCTACCAGCATGTTTTCCCTGGAAGGCTTTGTGATATGGACGGTGAAAGATGTAACTCAATCAGAAACCCTCAATAATATCAAAAGCCTGGTGATGAATATGCGCACCAGCAACGAGGTGGAAAGCTACCGCACCCTGGAAAAAATGATCCCTACTATATTAGGTATTCCAGACGTTACCGCCCACCTGGTTCCCTTCCCTAAAGTGAATGGAAAGAATGTACTGGAAGAACAGTTTTCCAATACAGACCCCATTCTGGGCATAGGCAACAAAAAACAACAACAGCATTTCTTTTCGGCATTACTGGAGCACCTGGAGCTGCATCCTATTCCATTGATCATTCCGGATGTAAATGAAACGACCATTGCGCCGCATACATTTCTCAAATATTTGCCGATAAAGAATATCAAAAGCTTCCTGGTATTCCCCATCACACATAAAAAGGAGATACTGGGTGTGCTGGAACTGGCATCCTCCACTCCTAACCGGTTATCTGCAGATCCTTTATGGAAATTTCAGAATACCTATCCCCTGCTGGTGTTGATGCTGAACCGCAGTATGAACATACTGGAGAGCCGACTGAATGAAGTAATCAAAGATCAGTTCACTGCTTTACAACCTTCCGTAGAATGGAAGTTTGTGGACGCAGCCTGGGATTACCTGCTCACACCGCCAGAAGAAAGAAAAGATATTGAAAGCATTAGCTTCGATGAGGTATATCCACTCTACGGCGCGGTGGATATCCGTAACTCCTCCGTACAGCAAGGCAATGCCATCCGGGAAGATTTACAGGAACAACTGGAGCTGATCCGCGATACCCTCGCCACCATCGAACAAACCATACATCTTCCTTTGCTGGAAGAACTTCAGTTCAAAACAAATGACCTGCTCAACAATCTCAGTAATAGCTTGCAGGCAGGTGAAGATCTGAAAGTGAATGAATTCATGGACAACGAAATACAACCAGTGCTGGAACATCTGTGTGATGATAATGAATCGCTGAAACCATTACTGGCAAGCTATTTCGCCAAAATGGATAAATCAGAAGGACATGTATATCATCACCGGAGAGAATATGAAGAAAGCTTGTCTAAGATTAACGCAGCGATCAGTCAATACCTGGAGAAAGAGCGTCAATACATACAACACTCTTTCCCTTGCTATTTTGAGAAATACCGTACCGATGGCGTAGAGTACACCATTTACATTGGTCAGTCTATTGCACAGGAAAAGAAATTCGATCAACTGTACCTGCGTAACCTTCGTTTGTGGCAGCTTTCGTCTATGGCGCACATCGCAAGACTTACCAATAAACTGGGCCCTAAACTGAAGGTACCGCTGCAAACCACGCAGATGATCCTGATGCACAGCGCACCTATCACCATCAGCTTCCGTAGCGATGAACGCCGGTTTGATGTGGAAGGCGCTTACAACGTACGTTATGAGATCATCAAAAAACGTATCGATAAAGTACATATAAAAGACACCGGCGAAAGATTAACTCAACCCGGTACCATTGCTATGGTATACTCTTATGTAAGAGAAATGGAAGAACTGAAGAAATATATCACCTTCCTCCAGAGCAAAAAAATATTGCTACCTGAAATTGAAATGCTTGACCTGGAAGAATTACAGGGCGTAAGCGGATTGAAGGCGCTCCGGGTGAAAGTAAATATGGAAGAAGTGGAAGCTACTCCCAAAAACGTTGACTAACATTATAAGCTAAAAGTAAAAGCCCCATCTGATAAATGATCAGATGGGGCTTTTACTTTTAGCTATATACTACAAATGCACATCAGAATTTAAATCCAAATGTTACATATGGTACGGTTTCTTCCTTGGAATGCCCTACCACAGCAGTAATGATGAGTGCATTGATAGGTGCTATAAAAACACCACCACCATATCCATCATGCCATACATGTGAGGTTTCATTTTCTCTCCATACACGGCCTACATCATTAAAGGCAATCAATCCTACACCCGCAGGCAATATGTATGTTTTCAGGTCAAATAATTTTACCCGTATTTCTGTATTGTTATATACGCTGGCATCACCTGCAAAACGGAAGTTGCGATATCCGCGCAAATTCTGTACACCGCCTACCGTGAGTGCCTGGAAGTATTCATAGTTACCCCATAATTTACCACCACCAAACCTGCTTACAATAACAAAGTTAGCAGGGATGCGGAAGCTCATATACAGGCTCAGATCAGATTGCAGCTGCGTAGTACTGTGACTGTTGCTATTCAATCCAAAATTACCTGCATAGGTAGTCGTCCACAAAATACCACGGGTAGGAATGATTTTGTTATTACGGGTATCTATGGTAGCCACTATTTTACCACCGGCGTATGATTTATTACTGTAGATGCCGGCAGAGTCGAGTCCATTGTCTTTAAAGTTGGTGATGAAACGGTTATCGTTCTCCTCTTTATTAAAGGCATAGTTATTAAAAGTAGGGCCGTATGCCACGTACATATGATTGCCGAATGATGTTTTCAGCAATGCTTCTGCCGTATAGAAATTGAATCTGGCCCGGTAGTAGGAAATGGTTTTATTGGTCTTGTCAAATACCGTCTCGTTACCATAGCCAAAAAAGTTGATGGTATTGTTCGGCGCTTTCGCTCTGGCGAAGAGTAACAGATCCGTTTTTCCGATCACGTCTGTCAGTTCTCCTTCATAGCGAAAGTTCCAGGCGCGTGTAGCCAAAGCGTGTGTAGCGGTGAACAGGTGCTTCGCTGAAAAAGGCTCCCTTCTGAAAGCATGGCGGGTAACAGATAAGCCCAGACCTAATAAAAGACCGTCGTCCCTGTTATAGCCACCAGCCAGTAAAGGCATTGTTTTTTCGTACTGGAAAGCACTTCTGTTGTACTTAATATTAGCCGGATCATTAGACAGGCGGCGCTGTTCATTGCGGGAAAGTGCAAATGTATCATTGCCGGTGCGCTGATCGTATATGCGTATCCGTTTCCCTGCTTTTACAGTAGTGCTGTCAATGTAGGTATCCGCCTCTTTACCGCCAATGAGTCGTATACGTATAGGCGTGGCGTGGTCTCCTTTTATTTCAAAACGGTCATTGCCGCCCATGCCATATACATTCAACTCTTTGGTGACTGCCGGGTCAAAAGTGCGGGAATAGATATTCTGCTGTATAGCGCCCTTCTTACTGATCTTAAATATATTCAGCGCCACATTTCCACCAGACTGCTTTTCAACGGTGATCAGCTCATTTTTTTCTGTAGCCGGTACATCCACTCCTTTAGCAAGGAAACGATAATACTTCAACATATTTTTCTCCAGAATATCGCGGCGAACAGACAACCGATGTATCATCATAGGACCTACTAACGCGCGGATAGTATCCGGAAAAGCGTTTACTGCAGCCTGTATCACGCTGTCAGTCATCTTCTTCAGAAATTTATCTGTTTGCTTTTTCCAGTCCTTTTCTTCCAGTTCATTCAGGAAGGAGCGATCAAAAAAGCGGGAACTAAAGTTAAAGCCGTTCACGTCAGGGATGTTATCCCGGAAGCCCTGCACTCCTGGAAGCAGCCATGGGCGCGCAGCAGCACGCGGTATTATTCCTCCGTTAATAAAAAATGCCTGATCACGGTCGCGGGGTACCGGATAGTAATAATCTTCTCCCTTATGTGATTCCTTATACCAGCGCCACTGATCATCGTGACGGTCAAAGTCCATGATATAGGTATCCAGTATGCGGGCACGCAGTACCGATTTCTGGTCTACATGCACATCATTATCACCCCATATTTTTGCCAGCACCTTTTGGGTGTTATAGGTTTTATCATTTTTGCCGGTAACGGGTTCTCTTTCTTCAAAGAGATATACTTCATTCCCAAAAGCATTGGCAAATGAGCCCAGTGCGGTATCAGCGGGCAGGTATACAAAAGTGGGATTAGTATGTGGTACACCGGCTGCTTCGGCCAGCACGCTCACCGCGAGCGGAGCATATGGATTGGCGGCTGATATCTGATCCTGCACTACATCCCGGGCAATGGTTTCCCGCAGCAATTCAGGGAGCGCGGCCAGCGGAAATTTCTTCAGGGAGCGCATGGCGTATTCTGTGCCGGTGCTATCTTCCAGCCGAAGAGAATGTGTTTGTTTACCACCGCCGCGTTGCAGGATCTTTAAGCCTCCTTTGGCGGTTTTCAGGTCTAATACCGGGAAGTTCAAAGGCGTTGCCCATACTTTCCGGTAATTTTCTCCCAATAAAAATTTATGAAAACTACCTACCTTATTATACTGTGTATCGGCGGCCATTGCTATAAATGGAGGTAATTGTGCCGGCGTAGTATAGGTCATCGCCTGCTGTTGAATATCCTGCAAGCGGAAAAGATTATTGCTGTAAACCGGTGTAGCTCCGCTGTCTGCGAAATAATACTGTACCCGCACCGTACCATCCGACATTAATTCCACAGCACTGAAACCGTTGGCCGTAGAGGCAAACAAAGACTTCGATCCTTTCTTAACCCGGTTATGTTTTGCCCCGCTGCCGCTGACAACATAGCTGTTTTGCTTATCCTTTATGAGCTGCAGCGTATGATCATGCCCCGATACAAATACTACCGGACCATGTGGTTTAAATGCTTCCTCTACCCCTTTGATCATCTGCTGGTATTTGGGATTGGGAATATCTTCCGGGGTACCAAATACGCCACGTGCAATAGGATAGATAGAACCTATTACCGGCAAAGGCACATACAGGGCGGGATTCAGATCTGTTAACGGGAAAATGTGTTGCTTGATGGTATAATATCCTCCGTGAATACCGTAACTGCGGAACGGGTGATGCGTAGCAAAAATGATCAGCTTATTACGATTCAGGGCTACTATTTCAGATAGTTTGGTGAGTACTTCATCATTGTCTTTACAATCGCAGGAAGACTCTATCCCTGGCTTTTGATAGGGAAACACCCACCATTCACTGTCCATGATGATGAGGGTGATCTTATCTGAGATCTTCACTTCTATGGGACCAGGACAACCTTCTTTGGGTTCAAACTGTACATTATCCAGGTGTTGTGAATCTACATACTGTTGCTGGTTGCGGATAATATCCCAGCCATCGGGCTTGCTTTTATCCCAGTCGTGATTACCCGGAATGATATATCCCTGAGCTTTGGTACCGCGTACCAGGTTAATCTGGTAGTCGAGAATTTCTTTGGCGATGGGAAACTTGGGGCTGCTGGAGTCAGGTACCCCTCTCGGGTATACGTTGTCGCCCAGGAATAAAATGGTATTTCTATTATCCTGCAGATCGAATGTTTTACGAACGGCATCCACTACGGCATTTTGTCCGTTGCTGTGCAGCTCTCCTGCATCGCCGATGAGAATAATACGTTTTACTACATCGGGTGTTTGGGTATATCCGGTATGGTAACCGAACATGAATAAGGCAATAAAGATGATGGCTGATCTGATCATTTGGACTTGTAAGTGAATTTAAGAATACTGGCGGTACCGTCATATCCGCCTTCATTAGAAATAAACATATCCCCGTTAGGTGCAAAAGCAATTCCCTCCGGCTGTAGGAATAAACGATGTTTCAGGTTATAGGCTTCCTGTACATGGCCCTGCAGGTCGCAAATTACCAACAGGCCGTTAACGGATGCCACGATATACAGTCTTTTTTCAATTGGGTGAATGGCGGCGGCAGAAGGTTTGAAGAAACGCATATCTGAGCCCACCAGCTTGGCAATTTCCCGGTTATCGAAACGGTAAATGGCAGTGGTATCAAATGTTTTGGAGGCCAGGTCAAACCGGTAGGCGCTGGTAAATCCCACCTTTTTATCGTCTTCGCAGTTCTTACAGATCATCACGATACTGTTTTTAACAGAGTCATAATAGGTGGTTTCGAATTCCTTTTTACCCTGCTTTGGCAGTTTGTAATGGTCAGCAGAAATGCTGTCGGTAAACAGGCCATGTACGTGGAAGAGAGAACCGCTGCTTTTGAGCACAAACCAGCCGCTGTCGGTATGACAAATATCTTCATAGTCCCCGTCTTTGGCGAATTTATAATATGGGTACGGCTTTGTTGCCGCCACATCTACATCATAAATTCTACCTTCCTCATCGTTGATAGCTATTATCCTATGCTCATCGGGAAACAGCTCTATACCTGAAATTTCCTGCATAGACTCCCGCAGGCGATAGCGTACCGGCTCCTTTAGATCATAGCCAGCCGGAGAAGCATAGACTTTTTGTTCCCTGTCGCTGAAACCATTGCATGACAGTAAGAAAAGGAGAAAGATTAACCCGATCCGGACATCCATAGTGTAACTTTATAGCATAAATTTAACTCAAAAATGCAGTAACTTAGGTTACAATTGCGATTTGTATACGCGAAATAGCGAACATACCGTTATATGCACAACAAAAAGCGAGAAGCATACAACATATTTCGCCGTTCCTTATCTTAATTTTCGTCTTCCTTATGCAAAACAATGTTATTATAGATGCAGCCCGGGATTATGTACTAGCCCAGTATGAACAACACCCGCACCCTAACCTGGTGTATCACAATCTTGTTCACACACAACAGGTAGTACAGGCTGCTGCACAGATTGCCGCCCACTACCGTTTACAGGATGACGAATTACTGGCAGTATATGTGGCTGCCTGGTTTCATGACGCCGGTTATTTATTGGGAGAAGGAAAGCTGCACGAAGAAAATGGCGCCAAAGAAGCCCTGCAGTTTTTACAACAACAACAGGTCCCTGAAAATGTTCAGGCCATGGTGCAGGGAGCTATTCTGGCTACCAAAATGCCCCAGTCACCGCATACCCTGGTAGAACAAATTGTATGTGATGCGGATCTTTCCCACCTGGGATCCAAAGAATTTTCAGACCGCAACAAATTATTGAGGCAGGAATTACAGCTTACTTATGAGCAGGAAATACCCGCCGTTAAATGGCTCACCAACAATATCGCTTTTTTAACAGCACATCACTATTGGACAGATTACGCCCAAACGCTGTTCAAGCAACAAAAAGAAGAGAACCTGGCTAAGCTGCAAAAGAAGCTGGAGAAAAAATCAGCTGAAGCGGCCGATGAAGCCAGCGTTATTCCGGGTAGCCCTGAAGCTCCCAAAACTGCTACCGAAAAGGTGAAGAAAGATAAAGACAAGGATAAGCTGAAGAAGCCGGATCGGGGTGTGGAAACCATGTTCAGAACCACTTCTACCAATCATATCCGGCTTAGCTCCATGGCCGACAGTAAAGCCCATATCATGATTTCGGTGAACTCTATTATCATTTCCGTGATATTGAGTGTGCTGGTAAGAAGACTGGAGGACTATCCTAATATGGTGATTCCTTCTATCATATTCCTGACCACCGCCGTACTGACCGTTATATTCTCCGTGTTGGCCACCCGACCCAATGTAACCAGTGGCGTATTTACCAAAGTAGATATTGAGAAGAAAGATGCCAACCTGCTGTTCTTTGGTAACTTTTATAAGATGCAACTGGAAGAATATCAGTGGGGCATGAAACAGATGATGAATGATTCTGACTTCCTGTATAGCAGCATGACAAGGGATATCTATTTCCTCGGCGTAGTACTGGGACATAAATATAAGCTGCTGCGTATTTCTTATAATATTTTCATGTTTGGTCTTATTATTTCTGTGCTCGCATTTTTGATTGCAGCAATTTTCTTCCCGGTAAAAGCATAATGATTCATGGGTGTTCCTTTATATAACCGCGATCTCAGTTGGTTATCGTTTAATTACCGGGTATTACTAATGGCGGCAGACCAACAGGTACCACTATACGAACGAATTAAGTTTCTGTCTATTTTCTCCTCTAACCTGGATGAGTTTTTTCGCGTGAGAATGCCGGCGGTATTAGCCATCAACAAAGTACTGGAGAATGATCCGGCAGCAGGCGAAAATGAATCTATCAGCAGCGATACCCTCACCGAAGTGTTGCAGGAAATCAACCGGCAACAACAGGAATATGGACAAATATTTACCGGCAGTGTGCTGCCGGCATTATTATCTCAGGGTATACAACTGTACTATAATCAGCCATTGCTGGAAGCACATCATGCGTTTACCAAAAACTATTTCCTGACTACTATACTGGCTTATTTACAGCCGGTATGGCTCGTGGGTAAACAAAAGAACCTGTTCCTCGAAAACAATGCGCTTTACCTGGCAGTTACACTGGTACCTAAAAACAATGATACCATACAGGAATATGTCATTGTAAATATACCGGCATCCCTGCCCCGTTTTCTGCAGCTACCTTCACTGGAAGGCATTCACTATATCGCTTTCCTGGATGATATTATCCGTACACATCTGGGCTATCTCTTCCCTGACTATATTATTGCCGGCTGCCATAGCGTGAAACTCACGCGCAACGCGGATATGGATATGGATGAGATAAAAGGGGATATACTGGAAGAAGTAGAAACGTTGATCCGTAAACGTGAGTTAGGCGTACCTACCCGTTTCCTGTATGATGCCTCCATCCCACTGCCCCTGCTGCATTTCCTGGCGCAACAGTTTGATGTACGGGAAGATGAAATGGTGATGGGCGGACGTTATCATAACCTGAAAGACCTGGCCAATCTGCCGGAGCCTCCGGGTTTGGTACATGCAGATTATCCCAAAGTAATTCCTGCGGAAAATAAAACGATAGCTGCTACCGATCGCTTACTGGACCTGGTATTACAGCAGGACCTGCTGATTCACCTTCCTTATCAGCGCTATGATTATATATTGCGCTTTTTCAGCGAAGCCGCCACTGATCCGGATGTAGCAGAAATCTACGTCACACTTTACCGCATCGCTTCCGGTTCTCAGATAGCACAGGCATTGATCAGTGCCGCCAGGAACGGTAAAAAAGTTACCGTGTTCGTGGAGCTGAAAGCCCGTTTCGATGAAGCCAATAATATACGCTGGGCAAAGAAAATGAAAGATGCCGGTGTAAAACTGATCTATAGCATTCCGGGCATGAAAGTACATGCCAAAACCGCGCTGGTAAAACGCAATCGTGGCTATCAGTGGGATTACTGCGGATTAATTGCTACCGGTAACTTTAACGAAAGCACCGCCCGTTTCTATACTGATCATGTGTTGTTTACCGCCCACACAGGTATTACCAGGGAGATGGAATTGCTGTTCCTCTACCTGCAAAGCAGGGAACAACCGGTGGCCTATAATTTTTTGCAGTTCGAACATTTGCTGGTAGCACAGTTCAATATGACAACTCGATTTGCCGGCCTGATAGACCGGGAAATCAAACACGCAAAAGAAGGCAAGCCTGCCCGCATCATCATCAAAATAAATAACCTGCAGGAAAGAGGCATGATAGGCAAACTGTACGAAGCCAGCGAAGCTGGTGTACAGGTAGACCTGATTGTGCGCAGCATCAACTGCCTGGTACCGGACATTCCGGAAAGTAAGCATATCCGCATCATCAGGATTGTAGACCGCTACCTCGAACATGCCCGCGTATTCATCTTCCATAATAATAACCAGGAAGAAGTGTATATGGGCTCCGCAGACTGGATGAACCGAAACCTCCACCGCCGCATAGAAGTATGTGTGCCGGTGTATGTGCCGGCCCTGCAACAACAACTGAAAGACATTGTAAACCTGCAATTGCAGGACCCCAACAATGCCCAGCAGGCCATTCAGTCGTATGTGCAAAATATAGTGTAAATTAGATATCCTGATTTAATCGATTCTTATGAAGAAGTACGTTTGGACATTGTTACTCAGTATTGCCTTTGCGATTCCTGCCACCCAGGCGCAAACCCATGACCTGGAACACATTTATAATCCTGCCGCCGATGCAAAAGCCGACATCGCCGCCGCCGAAAAACAAGCCGCTAAAGAAAACAAGCATGTGCTGCTGCAAATCGGTGGTAACTGGTGCATCTGGTGTAAAAGATTCTATAAATTTATCGAGGATGATGCCGAGCTAAAAGCGGATTTGAACAACAACTATGTAGTGTATCATCTTAACTACAGTAAAGAAAATAAGAATCTGCCTATACTGAAAGAGCTGGGATTTCCACAGCGCTTCGGTTTTCCGGTAATGGTAATACTGGATGCAAAAGGCAACCGCTTACATACACAGAATTCCGGGTTACTGGAATCTGCAGATTCCTATGATAAGAAAAAAGTGCAGGAGTTCCTGAAACAATGGTCACCAGCAGCTTTGCTGCCTTCCCATTACATCAACGAATAACATTGTCATGGATAACGGCATTACCACTTTTAATACGGATGCTGTGCAATCTTTTCAAAAGTTTGCACAGCATCCGTTTAAATTTTCAGCCTATTTGTTCTGGAAACTTCCGGCAGCATGGCTTTCCGGCGTTCGACTACAATCACTCGAAGCAGATACCTGTGTTACCTCCGTACCTTTTCGCTGGTTATCACAGAACCCTTTTAAATCTACTTACTTTGCCTGCCTGGCCATGGCCGCAGAGCTAAGCACCGGGCTACCCGCGATGATGTATGTGCGCAGCGCTCCACGGCGTGTATCCATGCTCGTTACCGGCATGGAAGCTACGTTTGTTAAAAAGGCCACCGGCCTCACGTTATTTACCTGTTCGGAATTGCCTCTGCTGAGAGCTGCTATCGAGAGAGCGCTCAACAATAATTCAGCGGAAACCATTACCCTCCATAGTGAAGGCAGAGATAAAGACGGCATATTAATTGCCTCCTTCGCGATCACCTGGTCGTTTAAAAGTAAATCGTAAATGGTGAACCCGGTTCACCCAAAAACACAGATATGAAGATTGCATTTCATGGCGCCGCGCGCACCGTTACCGGATCAAAACACCTGATCACACTCAAGAATGGTAAAAAGGTTTTATTGGATTGCGGCATGTTCCAGGGTATGGGACATGAAACTGATTCCCTGAACAGGGACTTCGGATTTGATCCGCAGGAGGTGACCTACATGGTATTATCGCATGCACATATCGATCACTCCGGGCTGATTCCCCGCTTAGTGAAAATGGGCTACGGTGGCCATATTTTCTGTACACCGGCTACCCGCGATATGACAGAAATCCTGTTGATGGATTCTGCCGAAATACAACAATCAGATGCAAAATTCACTAATAAAAAAATGGCCCAGGAAGGTCTCCCCTACATACAACCACTGTACAGTGTGGAGGATGCCAAAATCGCCATCGGCTCCTTAAAGCCGATGGGCTATAACACCTGGACCCATATAGATCCGGATATTCAGCTTATGTTTACTGATGCAGGCCACATTGTAGGCGCCGCATCTGTGCATCTGCGGATTACGGAAAACGGTAAAACAGAACAAATCTCTTTCAGCGGTGATATAGGCCGTTATAACGACGCTATCCTGAAATCACCGGCTACCTTCCCGCAGGCAGATTATATCCTGATAGAATCTACCTACGGCAGCACCCTGCACGCCGATGCCGCACCTGCCGATGATGAACTGCTCCGCTACATCCGCGAAACCTGCGTAGAAAAAAGAGGTAAGCTCATTATTCCTGCTTTCAGCGTAGGCCGCACACAGGAATTGCTGTATGCCCTCAACAATGCACAGCTGAAAGGCACCCTGCCTAAGGTGGATATTTTTGTAGACAGCCCGCTCTCTACGGAAGCCACCGCCGTTACCAAAGCACACCCGGAAGTATTCAATAAGGAAGTATCCAATCTCCTGAGAAGAGATGATGATCCATTCGACTTCCCGGGCCTGCGTTACATCAAGTCTGTAGATGAATCCAAAGCACTTAACTTCCGCAAGGAACCCTGCGTGATCATCTCTGCATCAGGCATGGCCGAAGCAGGACGCGTAAAACATCACATCGCCAATAACATCGATGAACCACAGAATACCATTCTCATTGTAGGTTACTGTGAACCTCAATCGCTGGGTGGTCGCCTGATGCGCGGCGCCAAAGAAGTATCTATTTATGGTACCCGTTTCCAGGTAAATGCAGAAGTAGGCGTTATCCGCTCTATGAGTGCACATGGCGACTATGAAGACTTAAGTCAGTGGCTCGCCTGTCAGGATCCGAAAGCAGTGAAGAAATTATTCCTGGTACATGGAGAATACGAAGTACAACAGATTTTCAGAAACTGGTTGCTGAAAAAAGGCTTCCAGGATATTGAAATTCCTGAGCGGCATTTTGAGCTGGGGCTCAGCTAAATAACAGGGCACTGTGATGAGCAGCTCATCACAGTGCTTACTCTTCTACGAATGGAAACCACAAATTAACCCTGGTCCCTGTTGCCTTTCCTTCTTCATCGGTAAGATCTTCAATATCAAAGCTGGCATCTACATTAAAACGGCTGTTATACAGTGATAGCCGGTCTCTGGTAATTTGTAGTCCACGGGACTGATGCCGGGGTTTATTCAATCGCTTCATGGCGGCAGACCTTTCTCTGCCAATACCGTTATCTTCTATTGTACAACGTATACGATCATCTACTTTTTTGAAGATGATGGTCAGTTTACCTTTGTTTTTTTCATGCAGTAATCCGTGCCAGATAGCATTTTCCACAAAAGGCTGGATGATCATGGTAGGAACTTCTACCATATGGGCATCCAGTGACGGATCTACAATAATTTCGTATTCAAATTCATCTGTAAAGCGCAGCTTTTCCAGTTCCATGTAGTTTTCCAATACACTTACTTCCTGCGCAACTGTGATGTTATTGAGTTGTGAGTTGTCCAGTACATTACGGATTAATTTCGCAAAGCGGCTCAGGTAAGACAATGCCTGTTCTGTTTCGCTTTTCATCATAAATGTCTGGATGGAATTCAGTGCATTAAAAATGAAGTGTGGATTCATTTGTGCCCGCAGGGCTTTCATTTCCAGTTGGGCTATTTGTTGTTGTATGGCCTCCCGTTGTTTTGCTTCTTTTTTGATACCGTGAATACGCAATCTGAAATAAAGATATACCAGCGATACCGCCAGCAGAAAACATAACAGCTTAAACCAACCGGTTTGCCAGAAAGCAGGTTTAATAAATAACAACAACGTGGTGATATGATCTGAAAACGTGCCGGCCGTATTCACCGCACGCACCTTGAAAACATAATTGCCTGGTGGCAGGTTGGTATATTTAGCAACCAGGATGTTATCTGTCAGTACCCAGTTTTCGTCTACCCCTTCCAACTGATAGTAGTAACGGATCCTTTCCTGGTGGTATTGCAGACTCTTAAATTCGATGCCAATGAAGTTCTGCTTATGGGTCAGGTTCACCGGTACGCTATCCCTAAGGGCCGCCTGAATAAGCACTACGCTGTCCGGTACCCTCAGGTTTACGATGGTTACATCGGGTGGGTGGGGCGCCACGCGCAAACTTTGCGGATCGAAAGAAACAAAGTGGTCGGATGCACCTACCAGCAGACTGCCGTTTTTTAGTTTAACAATTCGCCGGCGTACTTTGCGGGCGTTGTCAATAATATCATCTCCCTGGATAAATGTTTCCAGCTTGTCGTCCAACGGGGAATACCGATAGAAGCCATATTGTGTAGTAAACCAGATTTCACCGGCCCCGCCTTCTTCCATACTCAGTACCCACTGATCAAACAATTTGTTGTTCGTTAGCAATGGTTTATAAGTATGTTTCAGGGGATTATAGATCCACAGGCCGTGGTCTGTTCCGGCCAGCAGCGTGCTGTCGTTATAAGGCAGCAAACAGGTTATATTGTTGTACATACGCGCATTCCAGGTAAACGATTCCCTGATGGCAATCTTACGCGTACGGGTGTTGAATAACATAAGTCCCGCGCTACTGGTCCCCAGCCACAGAGAGGTATCGCCTTGTGGCACAATATCCATTACAGATACCGGTCGTTTCAGTGAGTCGGTTATCTGATTGAAAGCCTGGAAAGTGTTTCGCACCGGGTTCCAGCTGGCCAGCCCTCTTTTGTATAAGCCAATCCAAACGGTGGTATCGTTTTGTACCTGTAGATGCAGCAGCGTTTGTTCATAGAAAGTAGGCGATGACAGGTGTTTGATGAACTTACCGGTAGTGGGATTGAAAAGGGAAAGATTCCCGTTTTCCTGTCCCACGAGGATGGTGCCATCTTTTAATTCAGCGAAACTCCACACCAGCCCGCGTTCTTCCGGGATTGTTATACCTGGATCGCCATCATCGTGTACATAATTTTGTATCAGATTCAGGTCTGCTGTTAAGCGGCTGAACCCTTTCCCCCAGTAGCCTACATATACATTGCCATTGGTGGCCTGGTAAATGCCGGTGACTTCCGTTGCCGGGAGATGTTCTTTGGTATTGGGAAATCTGGTGCGGTCATCCAGTAAACGGAAGGTTTTATTATGCAGACTAAGAATATTTATGCCGCGATCTGTACCAATCCAGAGATGACCTTCCCGGTCAGTTAAAAAGCAGTTGGCTTCATAGGTATAATGAAATCCTTTTTCATCTGCATTGTCGGCAATGATTTTCAGATCAAAAGTCTTCAGAGCGCCATTATACCGGAAAACGCCCCCCTTTTCGGTAGCCATCCAGGTATTTTTTTCCTTGTCGGAGATGATATCGAAGATGGCATCGCCATAAACGGGCTTTTGCCAGTTTGGTTTACCGGTTGGCTTGTCGAAAATATAGTTGTTTACTTTATGAGTAACAGGGTCATAGTAGTACAGTTGTGCACTTCTGCCTGCCAGCCATATCTGGTGGTAGGCATCCGTATATATTTTCTTAAAGGTATTATCGATATCCAATACGGACAGGTGTTCGGGGTTGTTAGCCCTGCTGTACAAATGTTTGCGCTGGCGATCCAGTATATAAACCCCTTTTTTTCCGCTGATCCAGAGATTACCTGATTCATCTTCCATGATAGCGTCCATCATTTGGATCCTATCGCCTTCGGGGATAATGGCCGCTTTTTGGAAATTAAATGCTTTTTCGTTGAAGCGGAGCAGCCCATCATGGGTGGTAGCCCATATGATACCGTCATGATCCTGCACAATCTGGCTGCATTGCAGCCCTTCCGGCCGGATATCCCTGTCGGATATCTTCAATGCCCTTACCTGGTCTGTAACAGGGTCGTATACACGAATATTATCGGGAGTACCCATCCAGATACGACCTTTCTTGTCTTCACACAGGCAGATGTCATCATAATAGATGGAGCCGGGCACACGGTCAAAGCTGGCGACGGTCACCAGGTTGGTACCGTCATATCGCTGCAGAGCGGTGCTGGCAATCCATATAAACCCTTTCCTGTCCTGCATAATGGCGGAAACGTGGTTGCTGGCCAGTCCGTTGCCGATATCCAGGTGGGAAAAGTTATAGGATACATTCCCAGGCTGCTGGGCAAAGGAAGCAGGGGGGTATGCAAGTATCCACAGCAGGTAAATGATATACCTGACTGCATTTTGCCATCGTTGGGCTTTAGCCTTGATATGCCTTAGAATCATTGCAATTTCCGGGAAAGAAGCAGTGTAGGAATAAAAGTACTAAATGTTGTTGTGAATATGCAGCATGTCAGACGATTGCTGGCAAACTAAAATTCAGGTGCGGGAATAAATCGGCGAAATAAAAAAAGGACTTCTTTGCAGAAGTCCTTTTTTCTTGTACCACGTACGGGAATCGAACCCGTGACTCCTCCGTGAAAGGGAGGCGTCTTAACCCCTTGACCAACGCGGCATTTTTCGTTTGGGATTGCAAAGATAGGAAAATGTTTTACAATCCAAAATTTTTTTTCGATTCTTTTATAAAGGTAAGAATTTCCGTGCTTTTCAGCAGCATTTTTTTCGGTTTTATGCCGCAAGCTGCCCCATCCTTTCCCGCTACCAACGGGCATTTAGGCACTAATTTTGCATTTTATTTCCACCATCAATCCTCTTCCATCATTTTTTTTGGGGAGATGGGTACCTGGGCCTAACCCTCAAGGCTATACGACCTATTGTTTTAGTCCGGCAATCAGGTTAATGGTTAATGCCACTACGAATGTATTCAATGCAAAAGAAAGTAATCCATGGGCCAGTGCTGTACGCCGTATCACCCGCGCACTGATTTCCACATCCGATACCTGGAACGTCATCCCTATCACAAAGGAGAAATAAGCAAAATCTATATAATCCGGGCATTTTTCCTTCGGAAAATCCAGTCCCCCGGCATGTTTGGTAACATCATTCTCATCGTCATCATAATACAGGTTGGCATAGTGAAACGTTAAGGTAGTATGCACCATGGTCCAGGAAGCCAGCATACCGGTAATCGCCACCGGCAGATAGATCAGTTTTGATCCGCCGGAAATCTCCTTCGATAACATCAGCAATAAAACAATCACCAGGCTGGCAACAGATGCTACCAACACGATGAAAGAAACAAAGAGACGGCTGCCATCATCCACTCTCGCCCACTTTCGTATTTCGTCTATCGTACGGTTATAAAAAACAACCCAGCCAGTAGTAATGTAGGAAAGCGCAAATACATCCCATAATATCCCATATATGATCAACGGGTGCAGGGCTACCCTGGTAAAAAATAAGATTACAAAAACCAATGCGGCTAAGCCCAGGCTCACCAAAATCCGCTGCATGGGATGCATAGCTACCAACAACTTAACGGCTTTCTTATGTTTCATAACAGATCGCTTATTGTTTAAAGATAACCCTGTTTTTCAAAGCATACGTATCATGCYCATAAATTATTATCCTATAAATTTAGTAGACTATTGTTTGGGTCATTCAATTTAGCTACTTTAGCGTAACATTAATCAAAGTCTATGACTGCAGACAAACAACCAGTCGCCCGCAAACAAACGGGATGCTGTCCGCCACCGCCACCCTGCCTTCGGGCCATCAATAAATAATAATCCTTGTTCCCTATTTCCTAAAGAAAGCAAACTCCTTTAGCGATCATCTCAGTAATAAAAAAAATTGTATGAAACCAAAATTGTACGCCCTTGTATGGCTTTTCCTATTGTCTTATACTGCTTATGGACAAACAATTGAAGGAATTGTTGCCGATAAAAAGCAACCATTGGTAGGCGCTTCTGTAAAAATAGTGGGGCATAATACCGGCGCCGCTACCGACCTTGGCGGACACTATAAAATAGCTATTCAACCCGGCACCTATAAAGTGAGTGTCAGCTACATCGGCTACCAAACGGCAACAAAAGATGTTACTATCACCACCGGTCAAAACGCATCGCTGGACTTTATCCTTAACTCCACCGATGACCTGAATGAAGTAGTGGTACTGGGTTCCAGGAGTGCTCCCCGCAGCCAGCTCACCACTGTGGTGCCGGTAGATGTAGTGGATGTAAAACAAATAGCACAATACTCCCCACAGGTAAGCATTAACCAGATACTCAATTATGTGGCACCGTCCTTTACCTCCAATACCCAGGCCCTGTCTGATGGAACAGATCATATAGATCCCGCTTCCCTGCGCGGTCTTGGCCCAGACCAGGTATTAGTACTGATCAATGGCAAAAGAAGACATACCACTTCCCTGGTTAATATAAACGGCAGCTTTGGTAAAGGATCTGTAGGTACAGACCTGAACGCCATTCCCACTGCCGCCATCAAAAGAATTGAAATACTGCGTGATGGCGCGGCCGCACAATACGGTTCAGATGCGATTGCAGGTGTGATCAATATCATTCTGAATGATGAAGTGAATAAGGTAAATGTGAATGTATCTACCGGCGGATACGTATCAAAGCATTCAGAAAACAACCTCGATGGACAAAATGTACAAGCCAATATCAACTATGGTCTCCCACTGGGTGACAAAGGCGGTTTCATTAACCTGGCTGGTTCTTACGACTACCGCAATTATACCAATCGCACCGGCACTTTCACCGGCACCATCTTCAATGACTATAACGATCCGGCCCTGGCCACTGTACCAGGTACACCTACCGGAAAAGATATCACCGACCAGGAACTCGCTAAAAGAGGATTGGCCCGCAATGACTTTAATTCAAGAATCGGGCAGTCGGCCAACCGCGGTGGCAGCCTGTTTTTCAATGCTTCACTCCCCGTTAGCGATAAAGCAGAAGTATATGCATTTGGTGGTTTAAATTATCGTCATGCTGAAGCCGCTGCTTTTTTCAGAACACCTTCGCAGCTTACACAAAACAACGATACGATCTATCCCAACGGCTTTCTGCCGCTGATTGTTACCGACAACCGCGACAAGTCACTGGCAGCAGGTATCAGGGGCTCTCTGCATGAATGGAAAGTAGACTTCAGCAATACTTTCGGCGAAAACGGTGTTGACTTCACCGTAGATAATACCCTCAACGCCTCTATGCTGAAAGCCTCTCCTACTTCTTTTGAAGCAGGTGGCTACCGCTTTCAGCAAAACACTACCAACCTCGATTTCAGCCGGTTTTTTAGTGATCCGTTAAGTGGCATCAACGTTGCCTTTGGCGCAGAACATCGCTATGAAAATTATCGCATACTGCCTGGTGAAACATCTTCCTATATCAACTACGGCAATGCGCTCAAAATTGGTACGGATGCTACCGGAAAACCTATATTAATTCCGGATCCTAAAGGAAATATCTCCACCCGTTTTGCGGCCAACGGTAACGCCTTTGCCGGCGGTTCACAAAGCTTTCCGGGTTTCAGCCCGGATAATGCCACCAACGCCTCCCGTACGGCCATTGCCGGTTATGGAGATGTGGAAGTAAACTTTACAGAAAAGCTACTGGTAGATGGTGCGCTCCGCTTTGAAAACTACTCCGATTTTGGTTCTACGCTTAACTGGAAACTGGCAGGCCGTTACCTGTTTAGCCCTAAACTCCTGATAAGAGCTGCTGCCAGCACTGGCTTCAGAGCACCATCCCTGCATCAGCGATACTTCAATGCTACCTCCAGTATCTTCACAGATGGTGCATTCGTGGAATCAGGTACTTTCACCAACGATAGCCGTGTAGCTGCTTTACTGGGAATACCTAAATTAAAACAGGAAACTTCCCAGAGCTACAGCGCCGGCCTGACCAGCAATCTCGGTCCCCTGAAGTTAACAGTAGATGGTTATTACATCCGTATTGATGACCGCATTGTGTATACCGGTCAATTCTCCGGTAAACAAAACGGTACACCGAAAGAACAGGAAATTTATAATATTCTCCGCTCTGCCAACGCACAAACAGCGCGGTTCTTCGCCAATGCTATCAACACAGAAACAAAAGGCGTGGACGTAGTGATCACTTACACTGCACATCCGGGTAAAGGTAATTTTAAGGCAGATCTCTCCGGTACATTTACGAAAACCTCCCTGGTAGGTCCTATCCATTCTTCCTCTCAGTTGGCCGGTCTGGAAAGTACTTATTTTGATGAGGCCAGCCGCATCTACCTGGAGGCTGCCGTACCACAAACAAAAGCGAATCTGTCACTGAATTATTCTATTCAGAAATGGGGTTTCTTCCTGCGTAATGTATACTTCGGAAAAGTAACGGAAGCCACTAATATCGTAGCTAACCAGGATGTATATAGTGGTAAAGTAGTCACCGATCTGAGTGCGAGCTATCGCTTCATTCCCGGTTTACAGCTTACTATTGGCGCCAATAACCTGTTGGATGTATATCCTGATGAGTTATCTCTGGCTAACCAGAGTTCCGGCCGGTTCCTTTACTCCCGCGCATCAYAGCAATTTGGCTTTAATGGCCGGTTCCTGTTTGCGAGATTGAGCCTGAGTTTCTAAGGTCACCTTTTAGCATAGAAAAAGGGGCTGTCTCTGTGAGATAGCCCCTTTTCTTTTATCACTAATTTTACTTTTCTGCTTCCAGCTGTTGAATGATAGATTTATAATTGTTGATCACATCCGGATCTGATGCATTATCAGTATCTGCTACATATGTTTTTAACTCCCGCAGATACTCTTCTTTAAAGGATTTGTTCTGCGGACTCGCCTTATACTGTATCCACGCTTTCTGCACCTCCTGCTGATTCTCTGCCATTTTTCTCAGGATACCATAGTTGGATTCATCACTTAAGATCACAATGTTTTTTTCATAACCCGGAATATATTTCACCAGGAAAGTTTCATTCACATTTGGAATAAGGATGCCGTTCCTGATCGGATAAATGGCAGCAGACATCGTAGAAAAACCGGTCAGCACATCTTGTCCATCTGCTGTCTTCACCAACACATCATAGTCATAAATATACTGGTCGTTGAGCGTGGAATTCGTTTGTTCTTCCTTTGTGATAATAGCAGCACCTTTAACGCCATATGCATTTAAAAACCAGGCATTCAGCATATGCGCCAGAAAGATGTTGGCCATAGGCATCAGGAGAGCAAGTATCCCATACACGGCCTTCTTTCTCCAGGCAAATAATAATAGAAAAAATAGCAGAATAATCGGGAATGACCATCCCGGATGATGGCTAAGAAAATAAAGAATGGCAGATATAATTTTCATGGGCTACAACTTTTAAACAATAGGTTCTTCTTTCTAATCAAGACAAACCTACTACTAAAAAATCGTATATGGAAACAGTATTATTGCCCTATCAGAAGTACGAACAACGGACTTGTTTCAGTGAAGTTCGCCTGGCATTATCCATTCTCTTAAAGTAGTTTCCAACAGAAATTTCATGGGTGCCGTTGTTATAGAAACGATACTTATTCAACGCATAATTGATGATTTAAAATTCTGTTCAAAATTGAAGGTTCAGCAGCAGTGCGTGAAGGAGAAGGTGCCCGAAGCGGACAAAATACCACGGGAAGGGGAAACAGGAGAATTAAGTGAAAAGAGGGATTTCCGGAGCGGTAGTATGATAGTAAATGAAAGCGTCCTTGACTTATAAAAAGCCTGCAATTGGATTCCCCTGCTAAATGCTCTATTGAAAAAAGCAATCATACCCAATAAAAAGTCTTATTTATTAATGAATTGGCTGTACTATCTGGGGTACAACTTCTGGTATGAATTTTTGGAGGGCTCCCGGTGGAGAGTGAGGAAATCCCAAATAAAAAAATGGAACAATACATTTAACTGTAATGTTCCATTTTCTCTTGTACCACGTACGGGAATCGAACCCGTGACTCCTCCGTGAAAGGGAGGCGTCTTAACCCCTTGACCAACGCGGCGCATCATTTTCGGATTGCAAATGTAGGATGTTATTTTATATTTCCAAAAAAATATTTTCATAACCTAAATTTATATTGATTAATAAGGGTATTGGTTGTAAATTCGCTCTCGATTTTTTCATACTCAAATCACGATGTAAAATGGGAACTACTCTCAAAATTGGTATTAATGGTTTCGGTCGCATTGGCCGCTTGGTATACCGCCAGATTTACAAAATGCCCGGCATTGATGTGGTAGCTATCAATGACCTCACCAGCCCTAACGTGCTGGCGCATTTGCTGAAATACGATTCRGCACAGGGTAGATTCGATGCAGACGTTAAGCATTCTGAAAACGCAATCAATGTGAACGGTGAAGATGTGAAAATATATGCACAGAGAGATCCGTCTCAAATTCCATGGAAAGAGCATGACATCGATGTAGTAATCGAATGTACCGGTTTCTTTGCTGACAGGGATAAAGCTGCTGCTCACATTACTGCCGGTGCTAAACGTGTTGTTATCTCCGCTCCCGCTACAGGTGATCTGAAAACGATCGTTTTCAACGTTAACCACGCAATCCTGGATGGCAGCGAAACTGTTATCTCCTGCGCTTCCTGCACCACGAACTGCCTGGCTCCAATGGCTAAAGTGCTGCAAGACAGCTACGGTATTGCTACTGGTTTAATGACCACTGTACACGCTTACACTAACGACCAGAACACCCTGGATGCTCCACATCCAAAAGGTGACCTGCGCCGTGCACGTGCTGCTGCTGCTAACATCGTACCTAACAGTACCGGTGCTGCAAAAGCAATCGGACTGGTATTGCCTGAACTGAAAGGTAAACTGGACGGTAGCGCACAACGTGTTCCTACTATCACCGGTTCTTTAACTGAGCTGACTACCATCCTCAACAAAAAAGTAACTGTTGAAGAAGTAAACGCTGCCATGAAAGCTGCTTCCAACGAGTCTTTCGGTTATACTGAAGATGAAATTGTAAGCTCTGATGTCATCGGTATTCACTTCGGTTCTTTGTTTGATGCTACTCAAACCAGAGTACTCACAGTTGGTGAGCATCAGATGGTTAAAACCGTATCCTGGTACGATAACGAAATGAGCTATGTATCACAACTGGTGCGTACTGTGAAGTACTTTGCCGGTCTGATCAGCAAATAATTATACGAAGTACTCCCGGCGCAAACCGGGAGTCTTTAAATTTCCGCGGGACTACACCATAGCAGCAATTGGCCAGAAATTTTTGGTTGTATACTCGCTTTGCGCTGTTGGTACCGCGGTTTTTTAATGATACCCTTTCTCGTTATCTTAAATTGATACATATGAGCAAATTCTCTGACTATAATTTCAATGGCCGCAAAGCCTTGATTCGTGTGGATTTCAACGTTCCCCTGAATGATAAATTTGAAATCACCGATGATACCCGCATGCGTGCAGCTGTACCTACTATCCAGAAAATTCTGAAAGATGGTGGTGCTGTTATCCTGATGTCTCACCTGGGTCGTCCGAAAGATGGTCCTACCGATAAATATTCTTTAAAACACCTGGTATACCACCTCGTTTCTTTATTAAGTGGTGTTACTGTAAAGTTTGCAGAAGACTGCGTAGGTCCGGTTGCTGAAAAAGCGGCTGCTGACCTGCAGATGGGCGAAGTGCTGTTACTGGAAAACCTGCGTTTCCACAAAGCAGAAGAAAAAGGTGACGCATCTTTTGCAGAACAACTGTCTAAACTGGGCAATGTATATGTAAATGATGCCTTCGGTACTGCACACCGTGCACACGCCTCTACCGCCGTTATTGCACAATTCTATGCACCTGAAAACCGCATGTTTGGTTTGCTGATGGAAGCAGAAGTAAACAGCGCCCAGAAAGTACTCAATGATGCCGCTTCTCCTTTCACCGCTATTCTCGGTGGCGCCAAGGTGAGTGATAAAATACTGATCATTGAAACCCTGATGGATCGCGCCAACAACCTCATTATTGGTGGCGGTATGGCTTATACTTTCCTGAAAGCACAAGGCAAAGAAATAGGTAGCTCCCTTTGCGAAAATGACAAGCTGGATCTGGCAAATGAACTGGTAACAAAAGCAAAAGAAAAAGGTGTGCAGCTGATACTGCCAGTGGATTCCATTGCTGCCGATAAGTTTGCTGCTGATGCCAATACCCAGGAAGTTTCCAATGATAACATCCCTGCAGGATGGATGGGCCTTGACATAGGACCTAAGTCTATTGCACTGTTTGCAGAAACCATTGCTGCCTCCAACACTATTTTATGGAATGGCCCTATGGGTGTATTTGAAATGGCTGCATTCCAGGCTGGGACCAAAGGTGTAGCAGACGCTATTGTTACTGCCACTGCAAAAGGAGCTTTCTCCCTCGTAGGTGGTGGTGATTCCGTAGCAGCTGTAAACCAGTTCGGTATTGCAGACAAAGTAAGTTATGTATCTACCGGTGGTGGCGCATTGCTGGAATTCTTTGAAGGAAAAGAATTGCCAGGAATTGCTGCTATCAGCTAACCTGTAGTAAAATATAAGGCGAAAAGCTATTTCAGCGATAAAGGGTTTGCGAAAAATTAATATGCGCAACACTTCGTCGCTGAAATAGCTTTTCGCTTTTTTATATCTTGCAGACAATCATTAACACTTTTGTCATGAACAAACGCTTTCTATGGTACCCCGCCATCATCGGTGTTTTCGCAGCGCTGATCTGGGTGATCCTTCAGAAGGGACAATCTCTCCCCGTTAACCCGCACGCCATCGCTCCTGCAGCGCCGGTATCGGCTGCTGTAGATACACATAGCTGGTGGCGCTACCTCGACAATCTGAAACACCCGCTGGGACTGCTGTTACTGCAAATCATTGCGATTATGCTCACCGCCCGGTTGTTTGGTATTATCGCCAATAAATTAAAGCAACCTGCAGTAGTAGGCGAAATCATCGCCGGTGTATTGCTGGGGCCTTCCCTGTTAGGTTGGGCCATGCCAGCCTTTTCTACCTTCCTGTTCCCTGTAGAATCCCTTAAAAACTTACAGTTCCTCAGCCAGATAGGGCTGGCCTTCTTCATGTTTATTGTGGGCATGGAACTGGATCTCAGTAAAATCAGGAATAAAGCCCATGATGCAGTCATGATCAGTCATGCCAGTATTATAGTCCCCTTTTTCCTGGGCGTTTGGCTGGCTTATTTCCTCTTTACCCGCTTTGCCCCTGCTAATGTTAGCTTTTTATCTTTTGCCTTGTTTATGGGCATCGCGATGAGTATTACTGCATTTCCGGTGTTGGCCCGTATTGTTCAGGAAAGAAAGCTAACCCATACTCCGCTGGGCATTATGGCTATTACCTGCGCCGCTGCCGATGATATTACCGCCTGGTGTATTCTGGCAGTAGTAGTAGCTATCGTAAATGCTGGTGGCGTATTAAGTGCGGTAGTCACCATTTTGCTGGCATTAGTATTTGTGATCGTGATGCTGCTCCTGGTACGCCCCTGGCTCGCCAGAATTACCGCAGCACAAATGGCAAAAGGAAGAGAGAAAGCATCGGTATCCCTGGTGTTTTTTGTACTCCTGATATCTGCCTGGCTGGCGGAAGTAATAGGTATACACGCTTTATTTGGCGCTTTCCTGGCTGGTGTGATCATGCCTGCCAACACCAATATCAAAACACTGCTGACCGATAAACTGGAAGATGTAAGCGTCATGTTGCTGCTGCCTATTTTCTTTGTTTATACTGGTTTAAGAACCCATATCGGTTTATTGAACCACGGAGATCTTTGGATCGTATGCGGCATGATTATGCTGGTAGCGGTGGCAGGTAAATTCGGTGGCAGTACTTTTACTGCAAAACTTATGGGTCAAACCTGGCGGCAGTCGGTATCTATTGGTGCCCTGATGAATACCCGCGGGTTAATGGAGCTGGTAGTACTCAACATTGGTTTTGATCTTGGCATTCTATCTCCCGAAATATTTGCAATGATGGTGTTGATGGCACTGGCTACCACCTTTATGACGGGGCCATTGCTGGACCTGGTGGCCTTCAGTGAAAAGCGCAAAGGCTTAATGACAGTGTAGCTGATGCGATATGGTGATGTTGCAATACATGTTTATAACCTTAGGAACAACTATAACAAACAGCCAACTTCCACTGGTGTAACGACATAAAAAAAGAGCGTGTATCCTATTGATACACGCTCTTTTTTTATGTCATTACACCAATGATGGTGATTATTTCTTTTTAGTAGTATGCTTCTTTTTAGCCGCAGTATGCTTTTTAGCGCTGTGGTGTTTTTTAGCGCTGTGGTGTTTTTTAGCAGTATAATGTTTTCTGGAAGTAGTCGTTGTTTTCTTTGCTACTGTGGTGCTCTTGTCTGCCATTCTCACTGGTGGTGGGAATTTGGATTTATCTACACCTACTGCTTTATCATCCAGTGTGAGCTGAACGGATTCTTTCAACATTTCATCTTTTTCGGCCATGAACAGCTTCATCTTTTCTTTCGGGATGCGCAGGTCATAGTTATTTTCAGCGCTGCTCATTGCTTTTGTAAAGCCAGGATTGAAGCGGTCTAATTCTGCCACCTGCATATCCAGTTTCTTTGCAATAGCTTCCAGGCGGTATTTGCCGGTTACGTTGATTTCAACAGTATTGAATATTTCGTCTTCTGTTAACGGACCACGTGCGATAGGCGCAGATACGTTATCAGCAGCCGGCATATTTACCGTAATAGTTGGATTTACATCATCGCTTACACCGAAGAAGTTATTGAACCTGTCGAGTATATAACCGGTAGCGATGAATTTGTATACATGGTTACGTGATTCTGCAGGCAGGAAATATTGCATACCCCAGAAGTCTTTACGTCCGCTGGCATTGATAGCGCGTTGTACGCCACCTGCACCGCAGTTGTAAGCGGCTACTACCAGCAACCAGTCATCAAACTGTGCATACAGTTGATTCAGGAACTGAGCGGCAGCCAGGGTAGATTTGTAGAAATCTTTTCTTTCGTCTACTTTTTTACCTACGCTTAAACCAAAAATGCGGGCAGTACCAGCCATAAATTGCCAGGCGCCTACAGCACCCACTCTGGAGCGGGCATTGGTGTTAAAGCTGGATTCAATTACCGCGAGGTATTTCATTTCCTCAGGGATACCATTATCACGGAACACTTTTTCAATCATGTTAAAATAAGGTTGGCCCTTATCAATCATGATTTGTAAATGCTGACTATACCGGGTAGCATAGTTACTTACGTAACCGGCAACCAGGTTATTATTGATCTGTTCATATACTTTCGCGCTGCGAATAGTATTAGGCAGACTTTGTGCTGCTTTTTTCACGGCCACGGAGGTCGGTGACGCCTGTACAGTTGTATCCTTCGGTAAACGTACCTTGTGATTCAATTTCAGTACAGAAGTATCAGGCGCTCCAATTGGATACACCGTCTCTTTAGGATTGCTATTGCCCCCCATCGCACTCACACTCACTAAACTTGTTGCTGGCAACAGCAGTAGTAAAAAGATTTTTCTCATACAATTTATTTTAAACAACAGTAACCTGCTCCTTAGCCATCACCTGATGAGCTATATGTAACAAGTTTGCTTCGCTAAACTTCTTTGTGATGATCTGTACACCGTATGGCATCCCGTTTGAATGCCGGTACAAAGGAACGGATATAGCCGGAACCCCTGCCAGATTTGCCAGTACCGTATAAATATCTGCAAGGTACATAGCTATAGGGTCATCTGTTTTTTCCCCTAATTTAAATGCTGTGGATGGCACAGTTGGCATTAAAATGGCGTCRTATTCTTCTAATATATCGTTGAGTTTGTCTGTTACAAGACGCCTAACCTGTTGTGCCTTAGTATAGTATGCGTCATAATAGCCCGCGCTCAGCACAAAAGTCCCCAGTAATATACGACGTTTTACCTCTTTTCCAAATCCTTCTGATCTACTTTTTTTGTAAAATTCGGTGAGATCCAGGTTTTTCTCGGGTGTTCGGTGCCCATATTTCACCCCGTCAAAGCGGGACAAATTGGAGGATGCTTCTGCTGTAGTGAGCACATAATAGGCTGGAACTACATGGTCAAGGTACTCAAAACTCTTTCCTGATACCGTATGACCCAGTGACTGCAAACTTTCAAAGAAATCAATATAGCCATCTTTCATCTCTGCGTCCAGACCATCGTGGTACTGGGCATCTCTTAAATACGCAAATTTGAACGTTTTATTGTTCTCCAGGTTTTCCTTATAATCAGGCACTTCTTTTTGAGAAGCAGTACTATCGAACTCATCTGGTCCTGCGATCACCTGTAGAACAGACGCCACATCGGCAATATCCTTGCCAAAAATACCGATCTGATCAAATGAAGAGGCATAAGCAATGAGCCCGTAGCGCGAAATACGGCCATAGGTGGGCTTTAGTCCAACTATGCCACAAAAGTCAGCCGGTTGGCGGACAGAGCCGCCAGTATCGCTACCAAGACTCACCTGACATAAATCAGCCTGTACGGCTACCGCAGAACCGCCGGAGGAGCCACCCGGTACACGGGTATTATCCAGGGCATTCAGGGTAGGTCCAAAAGCAGAATTTTCATTGGTAGAACCCATTGCGAATTCATCGCAGTTAAGATTCCCAATAATAATAGCATCTGCTGCCAGCAATCTTTCAACTGCGGTAGCAGAAAACAGGGAAGTGAACCCTTCCAGTATATGGGAAGCGGCACTTACATTATGGCCTTTATAGCAGATTACATCTTTAATACCAACCACCACACCTGCAAGTGCACCCAGCTTTTCCCCGTTTTTAATGCGGGTATCAAGCTCACGTGCCTTTTCCAGGGCCTCCTCCTCATACACTTCCAGGAAGGCATTCAAATGTTTTAGCTGGGCTATACGGTCAAGGTAATAACGTACCCTCTCCGTACAGCTTGTGCTGCCGGCGTATAATGCTTTATGGAAAGTAATTATACTGCTGAATTCAGACAAGACTAAACCAGTTAAAAATTAAACTAAATCAGGAATATACTCTCTACAGGGAGCCGGACTGATTACTGCCCGTTATGCTGTTGTGTAGCATCCGAAATTACAGTGCTAGTGGTATGCGGTGCATCAGTGGTTGCCGGTGCAGAAGGTTGAACAGGCTTTTCTTTCATACCCTCTTCTATTTCCTGGCGCACATTGTTCTTGGCGTCATTGAATTCACGGATACCTTTACCCAGGCCACGCATTAATTCAGGGATTTTCTTGCCTCCAAAAAGCAGCAATACTACCACAGCAATTAAAAGCAGCTCGGACATTCCTATATCCTGAAGAATCAAAAATGATGATTTAACAAAAACAGCAGTCATCTTCTCAAATGTTTATATTGTTCAGGCGACAAAGATAGAGCATATAATCGGCTTTTTCACCCCTTTGCGTTATCCGGCCTGAGTTTTAATACCATTTTAAGCACACGAAAAAAGCGGCACCCGGTAAGGTCCCGCTTTTAACAAATTTCCCTGTATTTATACTAAACCCTTTTTTCTTTGATACGGGCTTTCTTACCAGCACGTTCGCGCAGGTAGTAAAGCTTAGCTCTTCTTACCTTACCCACCTTGTTCAACACGATACCATCGATATGAGGAGAGTAGAGCGGAAACAGTCTTTCCACACCAATGCCATCAGAAATTTTTCTAACAGTGAAAGACGTTGTGGATCCTGTACCCTGGATTTTCAACACATCACCTTTAAAGGACTGAATCCTTTCTTTATTACCTTCCACGATTTTATAGTTGACAGTGACGTTGTCGCCTGCTTTAAACTTCGGGTACTGTTTGTTAGCTGTCAGTTGTTCGTGAACAAACGAAATTGCGTTCATCTTTCAAATATTTATGGGAGTGCAAAAGTAAGTCAAGAAATAGCATTTACCAAATTAAAAATCAAGAAATTATGTTATTCAAATGGTAAAGCGATCTATATGACCTATGTATCATTAAGTTATAACAGGTCGGGCCTGCGTTGTTTTGTTCTTTCTACTGATTCCTGGTGTCTCCATTCATCGATTTTCTTATGATCACCGCTGAGGAGAATGTCCGGAACTTTCCAGCCAC
The DNA here is from genome assembly GCF_056399985.1 of Chitinophaga sp. 01L420. Taxonomy (NCBI): domain Bacteria; kingdom Pseudomonadati; phylum Bacteroidota; class Chitinophagia; order Chitinophagales; family Chitinophagaceae; genus Chitinophaga; species Chitinophaga sp. 01L420. Next base: position 15,872 of record NZ_JBFTSK010000049.1, on the reverse strand, counting down.
GGAATTCTTCCGGGCGGGTATAAACCGGAGGCGCCAGCAAATTATCCTGGAAAGAGTCGGTTAAGGCACTGGTTTCGTTGTTCAGCACACCCGGTAACAGGCGGCCAATGGCGTCAACCAGTACGGCAGCCCCCAGCTCTCCCCCACTCAGCACGTAATCGCCGATGGAGATCTCCTTCGTGATAAAATGATCGCGGATACGCTGATCTATTCCCTTGTAGTGACCACACAGCATCAACAGGTTACCTTTGAGCGACAGCTGATTGGCCATTTTCTGGTTCAGTGTTTCGCCATCAGGGGTGAGGTAGATGACTTCATCATACTGCACCTTTGCCTGAAGCGATTCAATCGCATTTACAATAGGCTCCAGCATCATGACCATCCCTGCACCACCGCCAAACTGGTAGTCGTCTACCTGGCTGTGTTTCAGGCTGGAATACTGCCTGAGCGGATGCACATGTATTTCCAGTAAACCTTTGGCCTGTGCTCTTTTCATGATAGAATGAGACAATGGGCTTTCCAGCAGTTCCGGTAATACGGTGATTATATCGATTCGCATAGCTTGTTTTAGCTTTTAGCAATTAGTTGTTAGCCTTTAGCACTAATGGCCGATTGCTAACAGCTAAAAGCTATCCGGTGTACAATTCAATCAAACCATCCGGCAGATTCAGGTGCACGGTCTGATTCTTCTTGTCTACTTTCACCAATGACTGTTCATTCACCGGCAACAGGGCTTCCTTGCCCTTAATGAATACTTTCACGAGTACCTGCATTGGCATCTCGATCACCTCTTCAATGGTGCCCAGAGGACCATATTGCTGATCTTCCACGGCATACCCCAGTAAAGCCAGGGGAGCTGAGGAAGCGGTTTGTTGTTTAAAATCATCTTCCTGCAGGAATACCTGCGCTGGCATCAGTTTATGGGCAGCTTCTTTGGTATCAATGCCTTCCAGCTTGATATACACACTTTCGCTGTCCTTCACGGTTACCTGCTGAATAAAGTAAGGAATAAAGCTGTTCTTCCGTTCTTCCAGGAAGATAACGGTCACTCCTTTCAGTGTTGATTTTTTGCCGAGACTGTGTCTTAAAACCAGATCCCCTTGCAAACCATGCGCCGATGYGAGCTTACCTATACTAAAATAATTACTCATATTCCCGGCTTTTAGCCATTAGCTTTTAGCAGTTAGCCTTTAGCGAGTTATTAACAGCTAAAAGCCAATGGCTAAGAGCTGGTTCAATAAAAATTAAAAAAGGAAATATTTGCGGTTGCAAATATTTCCTTTTTCAGGTATTGTTAAAACGTTGCCGTTTTATGCTTCTGTACCTTCTCCTTCTGCTGCTGGTGCTTCAGGTGCTGGAGCAGCTGGAACGTCTTCTACCTTTCTTACGATTGGAGCAGCAATCCGTGCTTTTTTGTGACCGTCGCGGCGGGCAGAAACTTTTTGTTCGTGTTCAGCTTGCCATTGTGCGAACTTTTGGTAAGCAGTAGGCTCGTCAAACAGGTTCAAAGTAACACCTCTTAACAGGTGTTTCAAATACAATACACCTTTGAATGACAAGATTCTTCTAACAGTGTCAGTAGGTTGTGCACCTTTCTGTAACCAACGCAATGCCTTTTCGGTATCGATGTTGATGGAAGCTGGAACTGTTAAAGGATTGTAAGTACCAATTTTCTGGATGAATTTACCATCTCTTGGTGCGCGTGCGTCGGCTACTACGATAAAATAGAAAGGCCTCTTCTTCGCGCCATGTCTCTGCAGTCTGATTTTTACTGGCATAAATAAGTCGAGTTATTTTTTGCGAGTTAGGAAATATTGTTTAATTAGGGATGCAAATGTAATCAGTAAGTTTTTATTTGCAAAAAAAATTTATGTCAATCTGATCTTATTATCTCACCATTCCCTTCAAACCCTTACCACCACCGCCAAATTTATTCATCATCTTCATCATCTGCCGCATTTGCTCGAACTGCTTCATGAACTGATTGACATCCTGGATGTCTTTTCCGGCTCCTTTTGCAATGCGTTTACGGCGGCTTCCGTCGATCATATCGGGGTCGGCACGCTCTGCCCTCGTCATGGAGTTGATCATGGCCTCAATGCCCTTAAAAGCATCATCGCTGATGTCTAAGTCTTTCACTGCCTTCCCTACTCCCGGGATCATACCCATCAGATCTTTCAGGTTACCCATTTTCTTGATCTGCTGCAGCTGTTCCTTGAAATCGTCAAAATCGAACTGGTTCTGACGGATTTTCTTTTCCAGCTTCTTGGCCTGTTCTTCGTTAAACTGCTCCTGTGCACGTTCTACCAGGGTGGTGATATCACCCATCCCCAGGATACGCTGCGCCATACGTTCAGGGTAGAAAACATCGAGGGTATCGAGTTTTTCACCCATGCTCACGAATTTGATGGGCTTTTCTACCGTGTATTTGATAGTCAGCGCCGCACCACCGCGGGTATCACCATCCAGTTTGGTCAGTACCACCCCGGTAAAGTCCAGGCGTTCGTTAAACGCTTTGGCGGTGTTTACCGCATCCTGGCCGGTCATGGAATCCACCACAAACAGAATTTCCTGTGGTTTAACGGCTGCTTTCACGGCCGCTACCTCGGTCATCATCGCTTCATCCACCGCTAAACGGCCGGCAGTATCGATGATGATAACGTTGAAACTGTTTGCTTTTGCGTGTTTGATGGCATTTTCAGCAATCTGAACCGCATTTTTATTCTCCGGTTCGCTATATACTTCTACGCCTATCTGCTCTCCCAGTACTTTCAGCTGATCAATCGCCGCAGGGCGGTAAATATCTGCTGCTACCAGTAAAGGCTTTTTATTCTTCTTGGTTTTAAGGAAACTGGCCAACTTACCAGAGAAGGTGGTTTTACCGGAACCCTGTAAACCTGCTATCAGGACTACAGTAGGATTGGATTTGAGGTCAAATTCAGCCTCAGTACCACCCATCAGTTCCGCCAGTTCATCCTTCACGATCTTCACCATCAGCTGTCCGGGCGAGATAGAGGTTAATACCTTCTCTCCCAGCGCTTTATCCTTTACCTTATCAGTAAATTCCTTGGCAATCTTATAGTTCACATCCGCATCTACCAATGCACGACGGATCTCTTTAACAGTAGTGGCTATATTTATTTCGGAAATCCGGCCTTCCCCTTTAAGCTGTTTAAACGCGGAATCGAGTCTCTCTGATAATGATTCAAACATTGTTGGTATTTTAAACGGACTGCAAAAGTATATTTTTTTAGCGGAATTTGTCTTACTCCGGATTATACTGTCTGCACAGATTTCCTTTCAGGGATTAAAAAAGATTAGCGAAGACCATTGCGGATATCGCATCTGTCTTCGCTAATCTTTATAAAATCTTTACAAAATCAACTAAAAAAACAGGACAATGGTTGTTTATCCTGTGCAAGACAACATTCTTTATCCCAGGTAATTGCGGAGCAATTTACTTCTGGACGTAGTTCTTAGTTTAGTGATGGCTTTGTCTTTGATCTGACGAACGCGTTCGCGGGTCAGGCCAAATTTTTCGCCGATATCTTCGAGTGACATGGGGTGTTCTACGGCGATGCCGAAGTACAGCATGATCACGTCTTTCTGACGGTCTGTTAAAGTAGAGAGGGAACGTTCTATTTCGCGGCGGAGTGAATCGTGATGATCCAGTTCTTCGTCTGCGCTTACAGCGTTCGGGTTTTCGAGTACATCCAGCAGAGAATTGTCTTCCCCATCAATAAACGGCGCATCCATAGACACGTGGCGGGCGGCTACACCAAGGGTAGCTTCCACTTCTTCCGTATTAATTTCCAGGATGGTAGCAAGTTCATCGGGAGATGGTTCTCTTTCATATTCCTGTTCCAGCTGGGAGTACGCTTTGCTGATCTTGTTGCTCAGGCCCACTTTGTTAAGTGGTAAACGAACAATTCTGGATTGTTCTGCCAGAGCCTGCAGGATAGACTGACGGATCCACCATACGGCGTAGGAAATGAATTTAAAACCGCGCGTTTCATCAAAACGTTGAGCAGCTTTAATTAACCCGAGGTTCCCCTCGTTGATCAGGTCACTGAGCGACAGCCCCTGGTTCTGATACTGTTTCGCAACGGATACCACAAAGCGAAGATTTGCTTTAGTAAGCTTCTCCAACGCTCTCTGATCGCCCTGCTTGATCCGGATAGCCAGGTTTACCTCTTCTTCCGGCGTAATTAAATCCACTTTCCCAATCTCCTGTAAATACTTTTCCAGGGATTGAGACTCCCTGTTGGTAATGGATTTAGTGATTTTAAGTTGGCGCATTGACATAGAGTCGGAACAGTTACAGGTTAATAAAAAGTTAAGATTTGATGAATGCCTGACAAAAATAACTTTTTTTAGATAGCCACCAAAAAAAATCTATTGTTTTTAAATCATTTCCAAATAAAATCGATTGATCATTAAGGGCTTGCAATTCTCGTGGAAATTCGCCACTATGGAGGCAAAACACGCGGCCCTTCCATATGTTTAATTTTAATATTTATTAAAAACATAATATATATAGTTTTACTAAGGCGAATAAAGTTTTTATCTATTCTATAAAAAAAAACCGTAAATTATTTTGACAGAGTAAAATATTTTCTATAATTGCAACTGGATGATATTGATTTACTAATTATTTGAGAGATGTCTAAGAAAGTGCTTTATGAGTTAGAATTTCCGGTACGGTGCTCACCCGGTATCCTGTATGAATTCTTATCTACGCCCGCTGGTTTACAGGAGTGGTTTGCAGATAGAGTTGATTTCAGAGATAATGTTTTTTCCTTTTCCTGGAACGGCACTGCTGAAGAAGCAGAAGTCCTGGAACAAGAGGAAGATGAGTACATCCGGCTGCACTGGACGCATGCTCCCAAAGAGGAATATTTTGAGTTCCGCATACAAATTTCTGAAGTAACGAATGAAACTATCCTGATAGTAAAAGATTTCGCAGAGAAGAAAGAAGTGAAGGACCAAAGTCAACTGTGGGAATACCAGGTGAAAGATCTCTTCCACCGCATCGGCAGCTAAATGCCCCGTTTATTGTCAAGTATACTGAGTAGCGTGGCATAGGCTACTACTACATCAGTAATTATTTCGCCCCAATGACCGATCACGAAGGGTTTAGCCAACTTAATAAAATCATTACGGCTAACCAGCGTCTTCCACTCATCTAAACTTAGCGTGTCTATGAAACAATAATTTCCATTTTCGAAATCATGCTCCCAGGGATTTTCCTGCACGTAGACCTGAAATCCGGCTTCCGCCAGCTTCGTATACTCTTTTTCCAAGGTAGTGCTGAAATGCGCTTTTACTTTACCCGCCAGGTGCAGGGTAGCGCTGAAGTAATGTCCCCACCAGAACATGGTACGGAAGGCAAAGACATCCGTTTTACTGAAATACCGCGGATAGTCCAGCATTACCCATGGCAAACCTTTATACTGCTCTCCCCTCGAAATTTTACCACCCTGTAACAGCCATTCCGGCTCAAAGGGAAAATCTGTGTCCCGGTCATAAGCCGCCAGCGCTGCCTGCAAATTTCCCATCAGCCCCATTACTTTGTCTATTGCGCTGTTTTTCAAGCGAATAAAGTGAGCGCTGCCTATAATTGAAGCCTCTTCAGGTGTTAAATCAAAATTTTCCATATAATTTTAACGGTATTTTCAGGTGACGCTTAGCACTCCTTTGTGAAATCGTGCTAACTTTACCGTTTAGTAGCATCCTGAATAGTAAAATACGAATATCGGGATTCCATTTTTTTTAATACCGCATTATCAGTGAAAAAACTCGACAAACTAATCATCAAAACATTTCTGGGTCCTTTTGTTGCCACCTTTTTTGTCACCTTATTCGTGCTGGTAATGCAGTTCCTCTGGAAGTATGTGGATGACCTGGTGGGTAAAGGCTTGGATACAGGTGTGATCATTCAGCTGATATCCTATACCAGCGCTACACTGGTTACCCTGGCCCTGCCGCTGGCGGTATTACTGTCTTCCATCATGACCTTTGGTAACCTCGGGGAAAGTTTTGAACTCGTAGCCCTGAAATCTTCCGGTATTTCCCTCCTCCGATTCATACGCCCCTTACTGTTTGTTTGTACAATCATCGGTATTCTGGCCTTCTTATTTGCCAATTATGTGATCCCCGTAGCTAACCTGCAGGCAAAATCTTTGCTCTATGATATTACAAACTCAAAACCTGCGTTTAATATCAAAGCAGGGGTTTTTTATAAAGATATTCCTGACTATACCATCAAAGTAGCGCAGAAGGACAAAGACAATCAGACCATCCACCAGGTAATGATCATTGATCATAAAAACGGGAATGCCATGATCCTGGCAGAGAAAGGGCAGATGGTACTGACAGCCAATAAACGTTTTCTGTATTTTGTACTGGAAAATGGCTGGCGTTATGAAGAAAGAGGCAACCGGGGATACACTGTTCCGGGAGACATGATAAGACAAGGCTTTAAAAAATATAGTAAAGCGTTTGACCTTAGTTCTTTTGCCTTTAACCGGTTAAACATGGATTTGTTCGCGTCTAACCAGCAAATGCTGAATGTACGGCAGCTGGATGTAGCCATAGATTCTATGCAAAAAGCAGAAGTTCAGTTCAGTAAAACAATAAATTCGTATGTAACAGTACGTTATCCGTTTTTTAAATGGAAGGATACAGCGTGGGCCGCCAGTGCACCACCGCTGAAAGCAAAAAGTTTTGAAGGGATTATACCCGAAAAAAACATGCGCTCGGTGCTGGAAAGAGCAGAACAGAATGTACGTGAAACACAGAGCGCCCTGGAGCAGCCTACACAGGAATATGAAGACAAACACGGTCTCATCCTGATGCATAAAGTAGAATGGCAGCGTAAATTCACATTGGCAGCAGCCTGCATTGTGATGTTCCTGATCGGAGCCCCGCTGGGCTCTATCATTCGAAAAGGAGGCCTCGGTACACCATTGGTTTTTGCAGTGATATTCTTTGTTATCTTTAACGTGTTTTTCATGATCGGGGAAAAAATGGCCAGAAGTGGCGTGATGTTTACCTGGTCGGGAATGTGGTTATCCAATATGGTTTTGCTGCCTATTGCAGGTTTCCTTATTGTTAAGGCTATGAATGATTCACAGCTATTTAATAAAGAATATTATTTTCGCATTATTCAACAAGTAAAAAAGTTCTTACAGAGATTTAAAAAGCAACCTACAATTTAAAACCTACAGACTTGAAAACGCTGTTTACACTGTTCAGGAAGAATACCTACTTCTTTCTGCCCTTCCTACTATGGCTGATAGTTGGAGGAGTGATGCTGGCAACCTACAGCCAAAGGGAATTATTCCTCAGTATTAACGGGGAACATTCCGAATGGGGCGATGTGATTGTCACCGGGCTGACTTACCTCGGTGATGGTATTATGTTTGGAATAGTTTTGTTTCTGATGCTGATTACGCAAAGATTCAGATTATTTTTCATAGGACTGGCAGTATTACTGCTGGTCACCATTATAGTGCAGGTAGCCAAACATTATTTTGATGCCCCCAGGCCCATCAGCTATTTTGGCGCTGAAACAGCCACCCTGGTACACACGGTAAAATGGGTGAATGTACATAGTAGCTGTAGTTTCCCGTCCGGACACTCCGCTGCTGCATTTGGTATGTTCAGCTTTCTGGCGCTGATTTCGCGCAATAAAAAGCTGGGTTTAGTGTTAATAGTGATGGCGCTTTGTGCTGCTTACTCCCGTATCTATCTGGCACAGCATTTCTTTGCCGATGTTTATGTGGGTAGTATAGTGGGCACCCTTAGTACTATTACGGTATACGGATTTTTTAAATTCAGGGATACCACGTCATCGCCGGAAGTATGTGCGGAAGCAATACTACAGGCAAATACCACTACGTAAAAAATTACAGATTACGAATTATTAGATGACGGATTTGCGGGTAGATCATCATGCGAATAAATCATTCGCCGATATCTATCTGCAAATCCGTCTTTTGTAATTGGGTATTTGTAATACTAAATATTTAAAAACTGTCAATGAAATACCTGTTGATTGCCCTGGTGGCTGCTTTACTATTCATACCTTTTTTAGGTGCTGTACATTTATTTGACTGGGACGAGATAAACTTTGCTGAAGCAGCACGGGAAATGATAGTGAGTCACAACTATAGCCAGGTGCAAATAGACTTCCGTCCCTTCTGGGAAAAACCGCCGCTGTTTATCTGGATGCAGGTTGGAAGTATGATGATATTCGGTGTAAACGACTTTGCCGCCCGCTTTCCCAATGCCATTATCGGCATTGCCACTATTGTCAGTTTATTTGCCATTGGTAAAAAACTGAAAGATGAAAATTTTGGTTTCTGGTGGGCCCTGGTATATGCCGGTTCCTGGTTACCACATTTCTATTTTAAGTCAGGCATCATAGATCCTACTTTTAATTTCTTTATTTTCCTTTCCATCTACTTTGCCTATCGTATAGGCTACAACAGCAAAACCTTCCGCATGGCCATTCTCAGTGGCTTATTCCTCGGGCTGGCCGTATTAACCAAGGGGCCTGTGGCCATACTCGTGGCTTTACTCACCCTGCTGGTATACTGGATCTGGAACAAGGGAAAAATAAGTATCCGTCTTTCCCATATCGGCCTCATTGCCTTATTTGCCTGCTTAACTACTCTCTTATGGTTTGGCTATGAAATTATCGCACATGGCTGGTGGTTTGTAAATGAATTTGTGGCTTACCAGATCCGCCTGCTGACAACAGAAGACGCCGGTCATGGTGGCCCTTTCTTCTACCACTGGATTGTACTGCTGATAGGGTGTTTCCCCGCCAGTACCTTCCTGTTCACCTATTTACAGAGCAGAAAGAAAACCATCTACTCCACTCCTGCTGCTACCGAAATGAAAGATTTTAAAATATGGATGTGGGTGTTATTCTGGGTTGTGCTGATCCTGTTTTCCATTGTAAAAACGAAGATTGTTCATTATTCTTCTCTCTGTTATTTCCCGCTTTCTTTCCTGGCTGCATGGCAGGTATATAAATTATCTGAAGGTAAACAGCAATTACGGGGCTGGAATATTGCACTGATCCTGTTTATCGGGCTTGTGCTGGGCCTGGCAATTGCCGTATTACCACTGGTGGGTGTTTACAAGGATATGCTGATTCCTTACATCGGCGATAAGTTTGCTGAAGGAAACCTGCAGGCAGTAGTGCCCTGGTCTGCTGCCGAAGCAACTTACGGTGCCGGCTATATGATTTTAGTGATTGTAAGTGGTGTGTTACTGATGCGGAAACAAATTACCAAAGGATTGCTTTGCCTGTTTATCAGTTCCATCCTGGTAATACAGGTTACTGTGTTACACTTTGCACCTAAGATAGAAGCTTACTCACAGCGGGCAGCCATCGACTACTTCATTTCCTTACAGGGCAAAGATGTATATGTAAAAGCACTGGGCTATCACAGCTATGCACAACATTATTATTCAAGGGAACAACCGCACGCCAATAAAAATTATTATGACCTGGAATGGTTGCTGAACGGTCAGATAGACAAGCCCGCCTACTTCATTTGCCGTATTACGGATAGTGAGCCTTACCGCCATCATCCTAACCTGGAAGTGATTGGGGAGAAAAATGGATTTGTGTTCCTGAAACGGAAATAACGATTTTAGTATATCGCTGTACGAAGCGAAAGAGAAAGCCCTTCCGGTATACCGGAAGGGCTTCATTATTTAAACAGCATACTGTGTTTATGCAGCATTATAGCGTTTTTCTACTTCATCCCAGTTAACTGCATTCCAGAATGCGTCAATATATTCAGGGCGTTTATTCTGATGTTTCAGGTAATATGCATGTTCCCATACATCGAGCGCCAGAATAGGTGTGCCTTTGTCTTTCACTATATTATGCATCAAAGGATTGTCCTGGTTAGGGGTGTTGATGATGGCCAGTTTTTTATCCGGCGTAACGATCAGCCATGCCCAGCCCGAGCCAAAAACGGTTTTTGCGGCATCATTGAATTTTGTCTGAAATGTTTCCCAGCTGCCGAAGGCACTGGTGATGGCTGTTTTCAGTTTTGCTGAAGGCGTTTGTTTACTGGGCGACAGCAATGTCCAGAAGAGGGAGTGGTTATAGTGTCCTCCGCCGTTGTTGCGGATGGCTTTGTCTTTATCCGTCACCTTCCTGAGTATTTCTTCCAGTGTAAGGCTGGCAAAAGCGCTGCCGGCAATGGCGTCATTCAGGTTTTTCACATAGGCAGCATGATGTTTATCATGGTGGATTTCCATTGTGAGCTTGTCGATATTGGGTTCCAGTGCATCGTATCCATAAGGTAAAGCAGGAAGTATAAAGGGTGCTTTAGGATCGGCAAAAGCCTGCTGGCCGGATACAGAAGAAGTGGCCAGACTGCTCAATGGCCCGCTCAGAATAGCGGCGCCGGCAAGACTGGTAAGCTTGAGAAATTCTCTCTTATCCATATTTATTTTTTTAAATATATTATAGTGTAATAAAGATCGAAGTCAGCCGCGAAAGGCCACAAATATTAAACCAAATCTCATTGGTGGGAAGAGATGAAAAGTAATATTAAAACTAAGGTAAAAGTATAAAAACAGGAATTTAATATCAAAATAAAGGAAAACTTTTAGGTTGTTTTCATATTAAATTACTATTTTACCATACATTCATATCATGGTTACAATTATTAATTGTAATTAACTTTATGATTGCCAGACATATTTATCCCGGGCCTGGCAGGTAACAAGCAAACCTGTTCATTAACCCGCCAATTAAGCCAACATATAACCGACTACATAAATATATATAATAAGAAGCAAATACTACAGAGCAATGGGAATTGCTGTACACAACGATATTACAAAGTAATCTAGTGCGAGCAAACAGAGCACTACCTCGATAAAGCAGGAAACATGATACAAGAGTACCTCAGGCAACAACAGGATGAAAGCAATGACTATAAGCCTGTTTTTTATGATTTGAAGCATGCACAAGATCTTCAGGCTTTTGAAGCCCTTCTGAAATCCCGTCCGCAGATACGCATCAATGATAATATTTATTCCCAATTAAGGGAGCTGATGAAAATCAGGAATCCTACTAAGCGCCTTACCACAGAAGAATCAGAAGAACAGATACATGCCTACCTGGGCGATATTCCAATGGAGAAATTCGGTATCTGGGTATATTATTCCTGGATCGACCGTTTGGTACACCTGGTAGATGAGGTTGATTTTATTGAATTACGCACCAGCCGGAATCAACATAAGATCACAGCGGCAGAAATTGCTGTATTATCAAAAAAGAAGATAGGCATTGTCGGCTTATCAGTTGGGCAATCGATCGCATTAACGCTGGTGATGGAAAGAGTTTGTGGAGAACTAAGACTGGCAGACTTCGACACGCTGGAACTCACCAATATGAACAGAATTCGCTGTGGGGTTCATAATTTACAAACATCTAAAGTAGTGATAGCAGCCCGTGAAATTGCAGAGCTCGACCCGTTTATCAAAGTAAAGATTTACGGCGATGGTATGACGGAAGCCAATATGGACGACTTCTTCACAGGTGGAGGTCTACTGGATATTTTTGTGGAGGAATGCGATGGCGTAGATATTAAAATATTAAGCAGGATAAAAGCAAAAGAGTTAAAGATCCCTGTCGTAATGGAAATGAACGATAGGGGGATGATAGATATTGAACGTTTTGATCTGGAACCGGACAGGCCGCTTATGCACGGGCTTATTCCGGAAGTCGATATTACTACACTAAAAGGGTTGACAGATGCGGAAAAGCTTCCCATCTTCAGTCCTATGCTGGCCCTGGAAAATGCTTCCGCCAGAATGAAATTCTCTTTGGGTGAGATTGGTAAAACCATTACTACCTGGCCCCAGCTTGCTTCTTCCGTTGTTTTAGGAGGCGCACTGGTGGCCGATACATGTCGACGCATAGCCTTGGATCAGCTAAAGAGTTCAGGCAGGTATTACATAGATTTTGAGCAGTTGATTGTTTAACATACTTATGCCTTGTATAAGCGCTATTCCGCAATGTCATGATTAATGTAAGGGTATTTAGGGCTCCGGATGATCCTGAGGCTTGTATGAGATTTTATACCGGTCACCTCAAGTTGCTGGAAATTTATTTTGGTATTGCCCAGGTAACATCCGGCAGCGCCGACTGGATGCAACACGAAAACACAATAGTGATCATTGTTGAGGACGACAGCCGTACCAAAACATATGGGGGAGCGCGTGTTCAAATTGCAGACGGCGTATTACCACTACCCATTGAAACGGCAATTGGTAAATACGATGAAAAGATATACTCTTACGTAAAGAAAGGAAGTGCAGAGATATGTGGAATGTGGAATTCAAAAGAAGTAGCGGGAATGGGGATTGGCAGCCAGGTACTGGCCAGAGTAGGCGTAGTACTGGGCGCCCAGTTACCGATAGACACCTATCATGTACTGTGTGCCCCTATTACAACCCGTGTTGGCAAACGAGTTGGCTTTGTTATTGATGAGTCGCTGGGAAACAATGGTACTTTCTTTTATCCGAAAGATGACTTCCTGGCTACTGCAATGGTAATCAACGACCCTTATGAGCTGCCYTATGCAGACCCTAAAGAGAAATTACTGATTGCTGATCTGCGGGAAAATCCGATTCAGTCGAAAATAGAAGTGGGGCCAAAAGGATCCTATGACGTAAATTACAGCCTTAAGATCCCCACCCATGCGCACTCTATTATGTAAACAGATAATTACAAAAAAATAAATTTAAATTCAAGCCTCATAATTAATCTCTTTAATTGATGTTGTCTAAGATTGTAGTATTGTGGTCAATCTTTACCCTATTATTCCTGTTTCCCACAACAGCGCAACCTGTTGTATATAAAAACAGCAAGTCTCTATTACAGATAGGCAGCCATCTTGCGTTGTATACCGATAAAGACAACATGCTTACCATAGATGGTGCAAAGCAAATAGCCTTTAAGCCTTCCGGACAGGATGTACCCAATCTGCAAATCACACCATATACGCAATGGGCAAAATTTTCCATTCTTAATCAAACCAATGCGGAACAGCTTTTACTGGAAGTAGAATACCCGATCATCGATGATATTACCCTCTATGAATTACTACCGGATGGTACTACCAAAAGTACCAGGCTCGGAGAATTCACCTCGTATAAAAGCCGTGGTTACGATCATCAGAATTACCAGTTTGAAATCCGGGTTCCTACGAATGAAACAAGAGAGTATTACCTGAAAGTAAAGGCGGGTGAACAGTTACAGCTACCCGTTTACCTGGGTACATCTGAAACAGTATATGAGAAAAACAATAAGCGGGAACTGATTTTTGGTATATACGTTGGCGTTATTCTCGCCATGGCATTTTATAATCTTTTCATTTATATATCTACCCGGGATAACAGCTACCTGATTTACGTGAGTTACATTATCTGCGTAGGGCTTACGCAGGTAACGCTACAAGGTTATTCGTTCCGTTTCCTGTATCCCAACAGCCCCTGGCTGGCGATGCATGCCACGGTGCTGGTCCCGGTTTTCAACGGACTCACCGCCGTCATATTCATTCAAAAGTTTTTGTCTACCAAAATAAATTATCCACTGGGACATAAGCTGTTGAATGTTGTTATTGTGCTATACCTGATTTGCTTTATTCCTACTTTCCTCAATAAATACAACTACGCGCAGATACTGGTGCAGATGAGTGCTTTCCTGGCAGCCATCATGGCTTTCATTGTAGCTTACCGTATCAGCCTGAAGGGAGTGAATGCCGCACGGTTCTTCCTGCTGGCCTGGTCAATATTCCTGATCAGCATCTTCGTATTTGTGTTACGCAATTTCAATATGCTGCCTTACAACAACTTCACATACTATGCGCTGCAGATAGGATCCGCAGTAGAAGTATTGTTGCTGTCGTTTGCACTGGCACATAAGATCAACGTTTTCAAAGCAGAAAAAGAGGCTTCCCAGCAAATGGCCCTGGCTATTTCACAGGAAAATGAAAGACTGGTAAGAGAACAGAATATCATACTGGAAAGCAAAGTAAAAGACAGAACGGAAGATCTGCAGACGACCAACCTCGAACTGAATAATGCACTGAACAACCTGAAAGATACCCAGACCAGACTCGTAGAAAAAGAGAAGATGGCATCCCTGGGTCAGCTAACGGCCGGTATAGCCCATGAAATCAACAATCCGATCAACTTCGTCACATCGAATATCAAACCACTGAAGCTGGATATTGCAGACCTGAAAGAACTGCTGAACCGCTATGACCAGATACCTACCAGCACGGATGTCCCTAAATCGCTGGCGGATATTGAGCTGTTCAAAAAAGAAATTGATATCGATTATATACACGAAGAAATTTCTTCCCTCATCAAGGGTATTGAAGATGGCGCTGCCCGTACCGCGGAAATTGTGAAAGGATTGCGCACGTTTAGCCGCCTGGATGAAAGCGAAGTCAAATCCATCGATATCCATGAAGGGCTGGATTCCACCCTGGTATTGTTACGTAATGGTATCCCTCCTTACGTAAATATTGTTAAAGAATATGGCAGTTTACCGAAGATAGAATGTTATGCAGGGAAAATAAACCAGGTGTTCATGAACATCTTTTCCAACGCCCTGAATGCGATTAAAACCAAGAAAGAACACCACAATGAATTCATCTCTATAAAAACAGAACTGGAAGGTACTTTTATTGTTATTACTATCAAAGATACCGGTATTGGTATGTCAGAATCAGTTCGGGAGAAAATCTTTGATCCGTTCTTTACTACCAAAGATGTAGGAGAAGGTACAGGGCTTGGATTATCTATTGTATTCAGTATCATTGAAAAGCATAAGGGTAGAATCATAGTAAACTCCGCACCGGACAAAGGAGCAGAATTTATTATATATTTACCGCTCGACATAACAAATCATTTATCGTAATTAACCATAAGGTCCTTTAATGAGAGAAAACCGCATAAGAATATTATACATAGATGATGAAATTCATAACCTAAACGCATTCAAAGCGGCTTTTCGCAGGAGTTATGAAATTTATACGGCTACTTCAGCACAGGAAGGGAAAGTCCTCCTGAAGGAGATCATGGTGCATATTATTATCGCCGATCAGAAGATGCCTGTATCTACCGGTGTGGAATTTTTCAATGAAATAAAAGATACGCTTCCTGAGCCGATGCGTATTTTAATGACCGGTTATACCGATGTGGAAGATATTATAGACGCCATTAACAAAGGCCATATCTATTCCTACATCAAAAAGCCATGGGACGAACATGAGCTGCACAAAACCATCAACAACGCGTATGAAATATACCGCACGCGGAAACAACTGCGGGAAAAGATAGAGGAGCTGGAAAAAACGAATGATGAGTTAAACCGGTTCATCTACTCCACCTCTCATGATCTGCGTTCGCCACTGATGTCTGTGCTGGGTATCATTAACCTCTCCAGGCTGGATAATTCGGTGGTAGATCCCAATGGGTATGTTAACATGGTAGAAACCTGCGTGTTAAAGCTGGACGATTTTATACAAAAGATCATAGAGTATTACCGCAATTCCCGCCTGGAAGTGGAGTATGAAAAAATTGATTTCCGAAACCTGCTGAATGACTGTATCACCGCATTTAAGCCACAGAATACTGATATCCGCTTTCAAACCCAGGTGGAACAGGCAATAGAGTTCCGGGGAGATACTTTCAGAATCAGCGTTATTTTAAACAATCTGATTTCTAATGCTGTTAAGTACCAAAAGCCGGAAGAAACGAATCCAATGGTGAACCTCGCGGTGAAAGTGGAGCCTCACAGAGCCACTATTTGCATT
>NZ_JBFTSK010000048.1:0-62046 GCF_056399985.1 Chitinophaga sp. 01L420 | reverse complement strand
GTGTAGGCGAGTACGGTGGACGCATCCTTTATCTCAAAAATCATAACAAGCTGAAAGCCATTGCTGCTACTATAGTAGGAAGTTTTAGCCAGCTGATAGTGACTATTATTTTTGGGTTAATTGGTTTACTCTACTATATCAACAACTTCGCGCTGGCAAAGGAGAGCGCTTTCCTGAACCCTTCCTTATGGCAGAAAATAATCCTGTTTGGCGGAGTTCTTATTTGCGGCCTGATTATATTGTTATATTTTCGGTTACAAATTATTCTGTCTGTATTTGAAAAGGTACCTTTCCTACGTAAAGCAAAGGTGTTTGTTCAGATCATAGTCAAATATTCATCCGGCGAATTACGTTACCTGTTGCTACTTTCAGCCCTCCGGTATATAGTCTTCTCGGCACAGTATTTGATTTTGTTGGACGCACTTGGTGTGGAGTTCATGTGGTGGCAGGCCTTCTTATTGAATAGTGTAATTTATCTGGTAATGGCGGGCGTTCCTACTATCGCCATTGCAGAACTGGGGGTACGTGGAAAAGTGAGCATCTTTTTCCTTGGGTTGTTAAGCTCCAATACCGTGGCTATTATAGCAGCTACGGTAGGTATATGGCTGATTAACCTGGTACTACCGGCCGTTTTGGGAAGTGTGCTGTTGTTAGGAGTAAAAATTTTTAAGGAAAAATAGCTTCCATCAATGAAGTATCTTCTACTAATCATCTTATGGCTCTCCTGTATTCAACGTGTTGAAGCGCAAAACGATTTCTGCTCTATCCGTAACAGCAGCTTTAATGCCGGCGAAAGTATTACCCTGAAAGTATTCTATAATCTTGGCAAAATGTATGTAGGCGCCGGGGAAGCTACTTTTAATGTAGGCCTCGAACGCTTTGCTAACCGCGATGTATACCATGTGGTAGGAGATGGTAAAACCTACAGGGCTTACGACTGGATCTTTAAAGTACGTGATAAGTACGAGAGCTATATTGATACCGCCACCCTGCAGCCCCTGAAGTTTATCCGTAATGTAAATGAAGGCGGTTATAAGATCTTTAACAACGTCATCTTTAACCAGGCCGGTCATCAGGCCATCAGTACCAATGGTACCTTTACGGTCCCCCCCTGCGTGCAGGATGTGATCAGTGCCATCTATTACGCCCGTAACATCAACTTCGACAAGTACGTGTCCGGCGATAAAATACCCTTTGCCATGTTCCTCGATGACCAGGTATATAACATCTACGTCCGATATATGGGCAAAGAAGAAATCAATACTAAATTCGGTAAGTTCCGCGCCATCAAATTCAAGCCACTCCTGATTAAAGGAACCATCTTTGAAGGCGGGGAAAAAATGACCGTATGGGTAAGTGATGACGCCAATAAAGTGCCTTTAAGGATAGAAAGCCCCATATCAGTAGGCAACATTGTGGTAGATATGATCAATTACAGTAACCTCCGTTACCCCTTTACATCGCTGCTGAGTAAGAAATAGAACATATTAACGGCATATCATAGTAATAGTTTTAACAATTCATTTGACTGCTGGCGCCCAAATTTTACCGACCTTTCGTGCCGCAGAAAAACTTTATATTTGTTATAATCAATCCTTTATGATTAT
Source organism: Chitinophaga sp. 01L420 (assembly GCF_056399985.1). Classification (NCBI taxonomy): domain Bacteria; kingdom Pseudomonadati; phylum Bacteroidota; class Chitinophagia; order Chitinophagales; family Chitinophagaceae; genus Chitinophaga; species Chitinophaga sp. 01L420. Next base: position 60,439 of record NZ_JBFTSK010000048.1, on the reverse strand, counting down.
GGAAGAACGTAAACCGAAAATATTATTGGCTGAGGATGATACCAATCTGGGTATGGTGCTGAAAAACTACCTGGAGCTGAATGACTATGATGTGGAATTGTGCCGCGATGGTATCCTGGCTCTGGCAGCCTTCCGCCGCGAAAAATTTGACATCTGTCTGCTGGACATTATGATGCCAAATATGGACGGATTTAAACTGGCCGAAGAAATCAGGGACGTAGATCCTGATATTCCGCTTTTCTTCCTTTCCGCTAAAACCATGAAGGAAGATATCATCCAGGGTTATAAACTGGGCGCAGATGATTATATATCCAAACCATTCGACAGCGAACTGCTGCTGCTGAAAATTAAAGCTATCCTGAAACGCAACCAGGAGCTGAACAACAAGGAAGAAGAAGTACACGAGTTCATTATCGGCTCCTATGCTTTCAACTCCCGTCTGCGCACACTGGCACATAACAATGAAACACATACGCTCTCTCCAAAAGAGAACGAACTGTTGCACATGTTATGCGAACACAAAAATGATCTGCTGCCACGCGAACTGGCACTGAAAAAAATATGGGGTAGCGATACCTACTTCAATGGTCGTAGTATGGATGTATACATTGCCAAACTACGCAAATACCTGAAGGATGATTCCAATATTGAAATCGTGAATATTCACGGTAATGGTTTCAGACTGGTAGTGAAAGAAGTGTAATGAATCAGCTTTTAGCTATTAGCTTTTAGCTTTTAGAAAAAATGCAGCGGAGATTATCTCCGCTGCATTTTTTCTAAAAGCTAAAAGCTAATGGCTAAAAGCTAAAACAATAAATTAGAGCCGCCTCTGTAAGAGGTTTTACCCAGGTGGATATAGGCTTTCTCTGTTACTTCCCTTCCTCTTGGCGTACGTTTAATAAAGCCTTCCTGTATCAGAAACGGCTCATATACTTCTTCCAGGGTGCCGGATTCTTCCCCTACAGCTGTGGCAATGGTAGTAATCCCAACGGGGCCTCCCTTAAAGTTTTCGATGATCACATTGAGAATACGGTTATCCATTTCGTCAAGACCGTATTCATCTACGTTCAATGCTTTCAGACTTAACTGCGCTATTTCCATATCTATCACACCAGTACCAATTACCTGAGCAAAGTCGCGCACCCGGCGCAGCAATCCGTTTGCAATACGTGGAGTGCCCCGCGAACGGCGTGCTATTTCGTTGGCCGCATCGGAGGTGATTTTTGTATTCAACAATCCTGCGGCGCGCCACAGAATCTTTTGCAAAGTGGCGGCATTGTAATACTCCAGCCTGGATTTAATGCCGAAGCGCGATAACAACGGCGCAGTGAGCAATCCTGACCGGGTGGTAGCGCCTATCAGCGTAAAAGGTTGCAGGTTAATTTGTATGGAACGTGCACTCGGACCCGTATCTATCATGATATCGATGCGGTAATCCTCCATGGCCGAATACAGGTATTCTTCCACTACAGTGCTGAGCCGATGTATTTCATCAATAAACAGTACATCTTTATCTTCCAGGTTGGTGAGCAAACCGGCCAGGTCACCGGGTTTTTCAATGACCGGCCCGGAAGTTTCGCGGATATTCACCCCCAGCTCGTTCGCCACAATGCGCGACAATGTAGTTTTACCCAGCCCGGGAGGGCCGTGAAACAACACATGGTCGAGTGCCTCGCCACGCATTTTTGCCGCTTTAATGAATATTTTCAGGTTCTCGATAATTTGATCCTGACCCGAAAAATCCATGATCTCCCGGGGACGTATGCTATTCTCAAACTCTTTCTCAGCGGCGCTGAGCTTGGTTTCGTCTGGTCTTAAAGGCTGATTGGACATAATTGTATAGGCTCAAAAATACGCAAATATTCAAAGGAAGCAGGCAGCTATTGTATGTTAGTCTTTATATCACTATTTTCAGAAATCTAAACTTGTTTCCCTGTATGCCAAGATTACCGTTGTTACTCGCCCTGATTGCCCTTTGCGGCAGCACTTTAAAAGTAACCGCCCAATCTAAATTTAAGCAGCACGACAGTTGGCTGTATCGTCTGGAAATGTATGACCACTTTTTACCGGATGAGCAGCAGTATACAGAGAAGGTGTATCGGATTACAATTACCCGCGTCAATAAGGATGGTACAGCTGATGCGGAGGCGATACTCCAAAGCATGTTGGTAAAGAGTAAAAATAATAATTACAATACGGCGGATCCATCGACCTATCAGGTAGATAGGATGATGACAGAGATGCTATTGCTGTATCATCCACTGGCGTTCAAAATATTTCCAAACGACAGCATCGGAGAGCCGGTGAATGCAGCAACGTTGGCGGCTGTAACCAGAGCGTCGTTGGGGCTAGGACTGGATGTGCAGACCTCCATGACCACGATGTGGAAAATTTTGCCCTATAATATGAGTGGAATGTTTGCGCCTTTCCCTGCGAAAGTGGCCGTCAATTATCAGTGGACCGCTGGACGAAGGACTTACCGGGTGGAATCTTTAGAGAACGGCAACATCAACATTACAGGTAGTCAGTTGGCATCTCCGACAGACCAGCTAAACATGTCTACTACTTTTTCGTATACGCTTTCACGTAGTACACGTCAGGTACTGGTATTTAAATTTGACCACCGCAGTCTCACCGGAAAACCAGCGGTGAGTTACGTTACTACAGGTACCCTGTTACCTGCTGCCACCAAAATACCCGCTGCTGATACCGCATTTTTTAACGCCCTGGTGCGCTTGAGTTATTTCAGTACTGCACTGGATGTAAGAAACGACCCCGATTCCGTCCGGGTAGCTGATTTTCTGGCGTTGAATCTTCCCCGGTATGGTAATAGTCTACTATTTAAAAAGGCGCTGTTGAGTTTAAACCGGGGGCTTTCTCCATATATCCGGGAGGTGTATAACGACGCCCTGAACAGCATACCTTCCTATGCGCTGGCAGGTGATATGTCGGCACTATTTAATAAATTGCAGCATACCTCCTCCGTGGATGCCGATTCTGCGATGGTGCTGATAAGGCTGTTGGCGGTATATAAGAAAGACCTGAACGGATGGCTGGACCAGTCTTTTTCTCAACATTTGCTCCCGCAGTCGTTTGATACCACAGATGCCAGGAAAGAATTTATGGCAGCAGGGCTAAGTGAAAAAGCCATTCAGCGAATATTTGAAGAGGCACGCAGGAGTCCCGCTAATGCACAGCAGATCGTCAACAGGCTGGCTATGGACCCTGACAGCACCATACAGGCTTCCGTTAAACCAATGGCGCTGTGGAACAAAGCCATGCATACAACGGACACGGCTATATTAAAAAATATTTCAGGGCAGTTTAATAATATTAGTGCGGCAGAGATGACACTGGGTAAAGCCGGCCGTTATGAACTGCTGGTGTATGATATCCTCCGCAAAGCTAAGCTGCATAAGGAAGCGGATGCACTGCTGGATAGAACGCTGGAAGACCTGAAGAGCAACCAGGCGGATACTGCATTCTGGATCGCTCATCCAGAATTGAAAGAAAAGAAATATGCCAACCGGAATATTCTTGCCCATGCCTATCATCTCAAATATGAGCAAACCCTCCCAAAAGATAAAAAAGCAGCCCTGAATTATCTGGCCCTGGCCGCCGCCAATGCGCCGAAAAATAATGAGGAGAAAGCATATGATAGTTTTTATGATCGCTCTTTCCTGAACTCGAAAGAAGATTATAGTCCGGAGTTTGCAGAGGCACTTACTGCGCTGGGTAAACCGGAAGAGGCGATGAGGGTGCTTTCGAAACAACTGATATCTAACCCGGATATGCTGGAGACGGCAAAAAATATGTTTGAGAAAAATTTTCCGGATAAATCCTTCCAGGACTATTTCCGGAATGTACTCCTGAAAGAATGGGAACAGGCGCCGGACTTTACACTCACCGGCCTGAATAATGAAAGCTTCCGGCTGGCAGACTATAAAGGCCAATGGCTGCTGCTGGACTTCTGGGGTACCTGGTGTAGTCCCTGCCGGCAGGATTTACCCCATCTTAACCAGCTGGCGGCAGAAATAAAAGCAGGTAAGCATCCCGGGAATGCGATACTCGCCATCTCCTGCCGGGAACCCCTGGAAACGACCCGGGAGTTTGTGATAGCCAATAAGTATGTTTTCCCCGCTGCCCACTCAGACAGTAAAGTAGAAAAATTGTACAATGTGCGCGGTTATCCTACCAAAGTGTTAGTTTCACCTGAAGGGAAAATGTTAGACTTGCAGTTCGGAACTGACTATGCGGCCATTCTCAACATGTATAGCAGTATTTACGCACAACAAGACAAAGAAAGACCATCAACGATCAAAATAGACAACAAGAAAAAGGACTAACTGCTTATATGAAGAAATCACTGTTATTATTTTTAGCTGCCGGCAGTATGGCTGTTACCGGTTATGCCCAGGAAATTAAAGAAAAAGAAGTTGCCCGCATTATAAGCACGCTGGCAGCAGACGATATGGGTGGCCGTTTACCAGGTACACCCGGTATTGAAAAAGCCGCGGCGTTTATCAGCGGTGAGTTCACCAAAGCGGACCTTCAGCCTTTAACCGGAGAAAAAAACTTCCTGCAGGAGTTTGGTAAGTTCCGGCTCCAACAAACCAGTGTAACCCTTACCGTTAGTGGACAGGAAAAAGACTGGCCGGTTATCCCTATTGGCGCAGGGCGCAGTTTTGACTGGGAAAAAGACAGTAGCTATGCAGCCGTACATGTGAAAGATCCCGGTGAGCTGATGAAAATATTGCGTCATCCGGAATTAATGGAAAGAAATGTGCTGGTATGGCTAGCGCCTTCCATGGCGGGTTTCCTGGGTGATCTGAGTGCCTCTTTTTCAGAACGGAGCTATGATACCAAAGCAGAACTGGAAGCGGCCGGTGCTAAATCATCCGAAGGAAAACATATTATACTGGTATACGAAAAAGAACCTGTAGCAGATACGGCTTCCTGGAGTATTCATCTCCGGAGGGATATCAGCAGTCAACATTTTGCCAACGTAGCGGGCATGATTAAAGGTAGCTCCAAACCGGATGAATATGTAGTGTTTTCAGGTCACTATGATCACCTGGGTACATTGCCTGCAGTAGCCGGGGATAGCATCGCGAATGGCGCAGATGATGACGCATCGGGTACCACCGCTGTGATTATGTTGGCAAAGTATTTCAAAAAGCATCCTCCGGTTCGCTCCGTTATCTTTGTTGCCTTTACAGCAGAAGAAACGGGTGGACATGGCTCCCGTTACTTTTCTGAAAAGCAGAACCCGGATAAAGTAGTGGCGATGTTCAATATTGAAATGATCGGAAAGGAATCCAAATTTGGAAGGAACAGCGCCTTTATTACCGGGTTTGAACGTTCTGATTTTGGCACCATCCTGCAACGTAACCTGAAAGGATCTACGTTTAGTTTCTATCCGGATCCTTATCCTGAGCAAAACCTGTTTTACCGCTCAGATAACGCCACACTGGCCAGACAAGGGGTGCCGGCACATACCATCTCTACCACCCAGATAGATAAAGACCAGTTTTATCATACCGTAGATGATGAGCTGTCTACCCTGGACGTGAGTAACATTACAGATATCATTAATGCCATCGCTATTAGCGCGGGTACCATCGTGAATGGAACGGATACGCCTACACGAATTGAAAAGGCATCGCTTAAATAGGATTCCGTATTAAAACATCATATATTGATCCGGTTGTGCATCGCATAACCGGATCATTCTTTTTAAATTAACAGTGAATGCATTTGTTTTCCCAATTTCTTTATTAAATTTACCATAAGAATATCCCCATTAGTCATTAAAAACCATATCGATAATGAAAACCGGAATCCTACAATTCTGCGGTGCTGTCGGCATTGCTACTATCCTGCTATCTTCTTGTTCCAACAAGGATATGGCCGGACCAGATCCACAACAACCAATTGACAACTCGGACGTAGCCAGTGTGAACTACGAAATTTCAACAGTCAATCAAACTTCCACGTTATCACCGGACGCTTCAGGACGCTTATCAGCTCTCACAGGAGATGCAGCGATGGCCAAAGCAGCTCCTGGTGGTTTCGACATTACCTGGGACACTGCTACGGCACGTTTGAGAGAAATCCGCTTTGATGCAAAGCGCGGCAAAGACGAACTGGAATTTAAATTGAAAACAGACCGGCAGATAGACCTGAAAAAGGTACCTGCTGTACTGGGCGCCATCAAGATTCCCAAAGGTACTTACCAACAGGTAAAAGTGTATGCCAGAGTAGAAGGGGATAAGAAAGACCCGGCAGTAAGACTGAAAGGTTTTATTACCTGGGAAAGCAAAAAGATCCCGGTAGAAATTCTGCTCTCCGGCCGCATTGAACTGATGGCCAAAGGAAAGGACGTAGTAGTTACTGACACAAAGATTGACTGGAAAGGTTCCCTGAAAATCTCCATGGACCTGATTCTGACCAAACTGCAGATCGGTGACTTTACCGGCTCCTTTAGCAGTGGTAAATTACAGATCAGCATTGATGTAAACGGCAACCTCCATAACAAGGTGGTGGATGCACTGGAAAACAGTATGTCTGTAGAACACACTCACGACTAAGCTTTATTGTCAACGGGTGTATCAAACAGGCTGATACACCCGTTGCTATTAATTAATGATCACCTCTGTATATACGGCAAAATGATCCGAAGCATATCTTCCCTCCCAGGTTTCAGAAATGCTGGCATGCTTTAGTATATTGAATTTTCCTTTCAGAAAAATATAATCGATAGGCTGGTTTTCCCTTTCAGCAATATTCCATCCGTTGAAAGTGCCTACAGGGCCAAAATGTGGCGTTTGACTGATAGCTTTGCTATCTGTCAGGTGCAATGGATCATTTGAATTCATAATGATCTGAATGGGCTCATCTGAAGGGATGGCATTGAAGTCGCCGGTAACGATTGCGGGCGTATTGCCTGCTAAGGCATGCACCTGTTGTATCAGGAATTTAGCACTTTCCCGGCGCGCAATTTTGCCCATGTGGTCGAAGTGTGTATTGAAGTGGAAAAAAACTTTCTTTGTTTTTTTATCTCTGAATTTACCCCAGGTAACAATACGGGTACAGGCGCCATCCCAGCCTATTTTTCCTGCAACAGTGGGCGTTTCCGACAACCAGAATGTTTGGCTGTTCAGCAATTGCAAACGTGTGGTGTCGTAAAAGATAGCCGCATATTCTCCCTTCGTTTTACCATCATCTCTGCCTACGCCAATGCTTTTATAGGCGGGTAGCCGTTGTTGCAGGTCCTGCATCTGATCATATAATGCTTCCTGTACACCTACTGTATTAGCGCCATAGAACAATACTTCCGAAGCTACTTTATCTTTGCGGTGAGGCCAGCCATTTAAGCTATCGTCCGGATTATTATAGCGTATATTAAACGTCATCACCTTCAACGGAACCTGCGCCGCCATTGTGCCCATCATCAGGCAGCAAAGACCTGACAGCAATAGTTTTCTCATACCAAATAAATTTTACTGCGTAAAAATAGTATCTGTTGCTATAAAACCTAATGAATAGCTGACAATTTACTATTTCATCATTTCCATACGGAAATTGGCGAGGAGTGTAATGAGTACTGCAGGGGATATCTGCAGGATATCACGCATGTTTTGTAAGGCGCGGGCAGAGAGCTTATAGGCGCCTTTTACAGAGAGGTTCATAATAGCCGCAATGCTTTCATAGTCCAGCTCTTCGAAATATCGGAGATATAATATTTCCTTTTGCCGGGCATTCAGCTGATTCAAAGCATTCAACAACCGCTGGTGTTGTGTCTGTAGTTGTTCTTTTTTGATGTAGGCAGATTCTGTGGAGAAGTGTGCCAGGAAATCATGTTGCTCCTGATCGAAAGAAATAAGGACGGCATTTTTTTGTGGACGCAGCCGGTTGTAGATGATGCTTCGCAGCGATACCAATAAGTATGGGCGCGGATTCACAGGTGTACTGAGGGTATCCTTATTGGTCCATAACTTAATGAAAAGCTCTTGTATAGCGTCTTTTACGAGGTCCTCATCCGAATGCAAGCGGATGCCATACTCATATAACCGTTGAAAGTAACGGTCATATATAGTAGCAAAGGCTTGTTGACTGCCTTGTTGTAATGCTTCCCAAAGTGTGATGTCGGTAGTCGCAGAAGAATCCATTTCCCAGTTGATAGGCTAAATGTACAAAAAATAGTATAGCTGCAAGGGGCAACTATCTCCACGTATATTTATTATTAAATATGAAAAATTTCTCCGCATATAAAACCAATGAAATCAATACTTCGATAAGTTTTAATTAGAACAGCTGTCAGTAAAGGAGATGTACGATTTTATTTTGAATGATATTAATCAGGCGTTACCAGCATTACCTGAAAATGCGGAGGATCCTTTGTTTGCGAATAAAGCAGCAGGTTTTTTTATGCCCGGTTAATGCGTGTACTGGTTCAATTGCAGAATAACATCGGGATCGGGGCAGTTTAGCAGGTATTTTTCTTTCTCAGTATAGCGGCATACACCGGGATAGTCGCCCCGGAAGCCCTGCATGTCTTCGATCAGCTGAAAGTGCAGATGCGGTGGCCAGCCACCATTTTCTGATGGCGTACCAAAATGAGCCAGCGGCTGTCCGGCGGTGACAGGCATATTTTCGTACAACCCCTGCAGGTTGGAGATGCTGAGATGTCCGTACAGCGTGTAAAAAGTATAGCCATCCAGCTGATGCTGCAAAATGATAGTGGCGCCATAGTCGCCGAAATGGTCATTGAAACGGAAACTGTGTACATGGGCGTTCATAGGTGCATATAACCGCGTGCCTGTTTCTCCCCATATGTCTATGCCCAGGTGCAGCCTTCTGGGCTCTTCTCCGGCATCAAAATGAGGACTTACCGCATAAATGGTACGGTGCTCTGCATAACCGCCAATGCCTAACCGGCAACCACTTTGAGCAAGGGTATTATCAATATACCTGCTGAACTTGTTGATATCCTGCAGTATGTTTTTAGTGAGGGTAGTATTGTTGGCCGTGAAATCCATTACCAGCAGGGACTCATGTTCTCCTAAAAGCGGGATCACCGGCTTGAAGGTTGACTGATACTTCTTTAAAACCTCCTGTAACATATTTTTTGTGCTTGACGTTCGTCTAAATATAAATATTAATTTGTGGATTAAATAATGATCGTCCTTTGCAGTTCCCCGTATATATCAATTTGTTTTCCTTACACCTGCCGCTGCACGCGGTTACGGAAACGCTGGGCATGTTTATAGGCTTCCGCTATTTTGTGTACCTGCGGAAGAAACAAGGCGACCGGATAGACAATAACAACCGCGTATGGGCTATTATAGGGGCTATTTTCGGCGCTTTGTTCGGCAGCCGCCTGTTAGGGTCTCTGGAGAACCCGTCCGGTTTGCTGGAGGCTAATAATGTGTTGTTATACATCTACCAGAATAAAACCATCGTAGGTGGACTACTTGGCGGACTGGCAGGGGTAGAGCTCATCAAGAAAGCTATAGGTGAACGACATTCTACCGGTGACCTGTTCGTTTATCCGCTGATACTGGCGATGATTATTGGCAGGATTGGCTGTTTTTCCATGGGTGTTTATGAAGAAACCTACGGCTTACCCACTTCATTGCCCTGGGGCATGAACCTGGGCGATGGCTTACTCCGGCATCCGGTATCTCTCTATGAAATTATTTTCCTGATAGCATTATGGCAGCTACTGGCTTTTATCAGCCGGCGCTGGCCCCTGGTAAATGGAGGTCGGTTCAAACTTTTCATGATCGCCTACCTTGTGTTTCGCTTCCTGCTGGACTTTATTAAACCCGGCTACCGTTTTTCATTTGGCCTCGGATCTATACAACTGGCCTGTTTGGCCGGATTATGCTATTATTTACCAACCATCCTTTTTCCATCACGACTAATTCAAAAGCAGTATGCCTGAAAAAAATTACACCTACTATGATTTTACACTGAGTATCTGCAGCACCTGTTTACGCCGTGTAGATGCCAAGGTGATATTTGAAGACGAAAAAGTTTTCATGATCAAGCATTGTCCGCATCATGGAAAAGAGAAAGTCCTGATCGCTACAGATATCGACTATTACAAAAATACACGTAACTATAACAAGCCATCGGAAGCCCCGCTTAAAACCAATACCAGCACACATTATGGTTGTCCTTATGATTGCGGTTTGTGCGCGGATCATGAACAGCATTCCTGTTTAACGGTGATTGAAGTAACAGACCGTTGCAACCTGACCTGCCCCACCTGTTACGCCATGTCGTCACCACATTATGGGCGGCACCGCACCCTGGAAGAAATTGAACAGATGCTGGACATCATTGTGGCTAACGAAGGACAACCAGATGTGATTCAACTCAGCGGTGGTGAACCAACAATTCATCCGCAGTTTTTTGAAATACTGGATATTGCCAAACGTAAGCCCATCCGCCACCTGATGATTAACACCAATGGGGTGCGCATTGCAAAGGATAAAGAATTTACCGCCAGACTAGCTACCTATCAGCCAGACTTTGAAGTATATCTTCAGTTCGACTCTTTTAGGCCGGAGGTGCTGGAACGTATGCGTGGAAAGGATTTGACGGACCTACGGAAACAGGCAATCGAAAACCTGAACGAGGCTGGTCTTAGTACTACGCTGGTAGTTACCCTGCAGAAAGGACAGAACGATGATGAAATGGGCGCTATCATCGACTATGCTATCAAACAACCCTGCGTGCGCGGTGTTACCTTTCAACCGGTACAGGTGGCAGGGCGTACCGATGATTTTGACCCGGCTACAGATCGTATCACGCTAACAGAAGTACGGCAACGTATCCTCGAACAGTCGCCCATCTGGAAAGCCAACGACATCATCCCGGTACCGTGTAATCCTGATGCATTGGCCATGGCTTATGCATTAAAAATTGACGGCGAAGTATTTCCGTTGACACGCTACGTAGATCCTACCGTATTGCTGAATAACTCCAAAAATACCATCGTATACGAACAGGATGAAAGACTGCACCAACACGTGCTCAAGATATTCAGTACCGGCATCTCTACCGATGCTGCTGTGAATGACATGCAGTCATTGCTTTGCTGCCTGCCGCAGGTGCAGGCTCCCGGTCTCGACTATACGAATTTATTCCGCATCGTTATCATGCGCTTTTTAGATGCCTATGATTTTGATGTGCGCGCCATCAAAAAATCATGTGTACATATTGTACATAAAGATGGACGCATCATTCCTTTTGAAACCATGAACCTGTTTTACAGAGACGATAAAGAAGCATATTTAAAGGAATTACAGAAGGAACGTGAATTCACTCCAATTGTATAAATATGACTAAAACTTTCAAAGAAGTATTGTTATTTACCGGCATACCATTATTGCTGTTTTTAATTTTGTGCTTTAATGGTGAGGATGGTATACTTGGAGCAGGGGTGCTGATGCTGATAGTATCGGGAGCCTATGTTCTTATTGGCCTGATACTGTTGTTAACAGAGAGTAAACATATCGGGAAAGTACTGTTATTATCGGCTGGTATCATTTTACTGGTAGGGTTTTCTACCTGTGGGCTGATACTGAGTGGGATGAGTTTTCATTAAAAAATAGTAATGAGTAAAATTGTTGTCTGGGTATTGGTGATTACATTAATACCCCTGATCTTCCTGCTGTTTTTATGTATGCTGGATGGTTATGGCATGAAAGCCGCAGGTGTTTGCGCATTGATACTGGTAGCTGCTTACGCAATAGCCGGTATGGTGCTGTCCCATTTTAAATATGCGTTATGGAGTAATGTTTTCTTTATAGCTGCCGGCATTATTTTAGGGATAGTAGTATGTATTTATCTTTTTCTGAAGATTGTCCGTATTCCCTRTGGGGGCTGATTTTATATATAATATGCAACCTATGAGTAAGTATTTAAAGCAGGTATTGCTGTTTACATTGATACCCATAGTTAGCCTGGGTATATTAATCTTCGGCGATTTTTTGGCGACGGATGTACTGCCTGGATTACTTAAACTTATACTTGCCGGCTACTTCATTGGTGGTTTGGCATTGTTGTTCACGGAGTACCGGCAAACAGGTAAAGCATTGCTTATTTCCGGAGGAATTTTTATCTGTGTGGCCATCACTTTTTTTATTGTGATCATGACCACTTATAAGGGCTAGTTATAAGCATGCCTGAACTCTTTGGGTGTTTTACGCTGATGGATCTTAAACTGCCGGTTAAAATAWGAAACGTTATTATACCCACAGGTATAGCAAATTTCTGCTACACTGTTATCCGTGTCCAGTAAAAGCTTGGTGGCATGCGTAACCCTGACTTCATTTACAAATTGTGAAAACGTTTTACGTGTTCTTCTTTAAAATATAAAGGCTGTCCCATGGGACAGCCTTTATATTTTAAAGATCTGCGCAGTGATTAAATTACTACGTTAATCATTTTACCTTTTACAATAATTACCTTCTTTGGTGCTTTTCCTTCCAGCCATTTCTGTACTACTTCGTTGGCCAGTACTTCTTTCTCCATATCAGGAATAGCAGCGTCCAGTGAAAAGCCTATTTCAGAGCGGGTTTTACCGTTAATAGCAATTGGATAATTGAATGCACTTTCTTTAGTGTATTGCTCATCAAATACCGGGTAAGGCGCATTCAGGATGCTTTCATTGTTGCCTACATACTGCCACAGTTCTTCGCACAAGTGCGGTGCATATGGTGTCAGTAATATCAGCAATGGTTCCAGGATGCTGCGTTTATGACAGCGCATGGTAGCGAGTTCATTTACGCAGATCATAAACTGGCTTACAGCGGTGTTATAGGAGAAGCTGGAAGTATCGTGATCTATCTTCTGGATAGATTTATGCAATATTTTCAGTTCCTCCGGAGTAGGAGCCTGCTCATTTACCAGGATACCTTTTTGCTCGTCTGCAAACAGGCGCCACAGTTTTTTGAGGAAGCGGTGTACGCCTTCAATACCTTTGGTATCCCATGGTTTGGACTGCTCTACCGGGCCAAGGAACATTTCGTACATGCGGAAAGTATCAGCACCGTATTTCTCTACGAGGTCATTTGGATTTACGGTATTGAATAAACGCTTACTCATTTTTTCCAGCTGTACGCCACAGAGGTATTTGCCGTCTTCGAGAATGAAGGTAGCATCTGCAAAGTCCGGTTTCCACTTCTTAAATGCTTCGGTATCCAGTTCCACACCATCTACAATATTCACGTCCACATGCAGCTCATCTGTTTCGTACTGATCTTTTAATCCAACGGAAACATATTGGTGGGTACCACGAACGCGGTACACCAATCTTGAGCTACCACCAATCATGCCCTGGTTGATCAGCGATTTAAACGGTTCCTGGAAACCAATATGTCCCAGGTCGTACAGCACTTTGGTCCACATGCGGGAGTACAGCAGGTGACCTACGGCATGTTCCGTACCGCCTACATATACATCTACCTGGTTCCAGTAGTCGGTGGCTTTACGGTCTGCAAAGGTGTGTGTATTATGCGGATCCATGTAGCGGAGGAAATACCAGCTGCTACCTGCATATCCGGGCATGGTGTTGGTTTCGCGTTTTACGCCGGGGGCTACATTCACCCAGTCGGTGATGTTGGCCAGCGGGCCTTCTCCTTCAGCGCCTGGTTTATAGTTTTCCACATGTGGTAATTCCAGCGGCAGGTCTTTTTCGTCCATGGCGTAAGGAATACCATCCTTGTATAGGATGGGGAAAGGTTCGCCCCAGTAACGTTGACGGCTAAAGCCGGCATCGCGCATTTTATAGTTGATCTTGCGTTTGCCGATACCCATTTTTTCCAGCTTGTTGATCACTATGTCGGTGGCTGGTTTCATGTCCATACCATCGAGGAAACCGCTGTTTTGCAGTTTGGCGTCTTTGGTGGGATTGGCTTCCTGTCCGTTAAACGCATCGCCGATGATGTTGGTGATGGGGATATTGAAATGTTTGGCAAAGCCAAAGTCGCGCTGGTCGCCACATGGCACTGCCATAATCGCGCCGGTACCGTAACCGGCCAGCACGTATTCTGCAATCCATACCGGGATTTCGCGGCCATCAAATGGATTGATGGCGTAGGCACCGGTAAAGCAACCGGTGATTTGTTTTACATCGGCCATACGCTCGCGCTCAGAGCGGCTTTGAACGTAATCGAGGTATTTATCTATTTCGCCCTGTTGTTCCGGGGTGGTAATTAACTTTACAAGATCATGCTCGGGTGCCACTACCATGAAGTCTACACCAAAAATGGTATCGGGGCGGGTAGTATATACTTCCACGTGTTCGGTGGAGTTTTTTACGGCAAATTTTATTTCTGCTCCCTGGCTCTTACCGATCCAGTTACGCTGCATTTCTTTCATGGCATCGCTGAAGGATACTGTTTCCAGTCCTTCCAGCAGGCGGTTGGCGTAATCGGTGATACGGAGGAACCATTGGCTCATTTTCTTTTTCACTACCGGGAAACCACCACGTTCACTCACGCCGTTTACTACTTCGTCATTGGCGAGTACGGTACCTAGTGCAGCGCACCAGTTAACTTCGGCATGCGCCAGGTAAGCCAGGCGATACTGCATTAAGATGTCCCGCTGTTCTTTTTCAGCATAGCTTTTCCATTGGGTAGCTGTGAACTGTATGGTCCGGTCACCGGGGCAGCTATGGCCGGCATTGCCATCTTGCTCAAAAATATTCACCAGGGTGCTGATAGGCTCTGCTTTCTGGCTGGTACGGTTATACCAGCTTTCGAAGATCTGCAGGAATATCCACTGTGTCCATTTATAATAGGAAGGGTCGCTGGTGGTTACCTGCCGGTCCCAATCGTAGCAGAAGCCGATATTATCCAGTTGTTCCCGGAAAGCTTTAATATTTTGTTCGGTAGTTACCGCAGGGTGCTGACCTGTTTCGAGGGCATATTGTTCCGTAGGTAAGCCAAAGGCATCATACCCCATGGTATGTAGTACATTAAAGCCTTTTAGCCTTTTATAGCGTGCATAAATGTCTGTTGCAATGTATCCCAGGGGGTGTCCTACGTGAAGACCCGCACCGGAAGGGTAGGGGAACATGTCCAGTACGTAACATTTGGGCTTTGGACTGTCATTGCTAACGCGGTAAGCATGCGATTGCTCCCACTGTTCCTGCCATTTTTTTTCGATTGCCCTGAAATTGTATTCCATATCGGTTGTAGATGGACCTTAATTAGGCCGGATATAACAATACATCCGGTCATTAAGGCGTTATCAGTTATAATTTATAAAATTGTAATAATGCCTGTTCAGCAAAATAATGTTAAATTCATTAATACACCAATGTCATTCCCCAACATCTCTATATATTGCCATTCTATTGCCCGGATTGGGGGTATTACCTGATCGGGTTGGCAAAATTAAACACATAACTACTAATTTTTATTATTTTCGCCGATAAACTGCAGATTAATGGCGCAATCCGGGAAATCATCAGCAAAGAAGTCGAAACCATCCTACCTGTACTCCATCATTGGTGTAGCACTGGTATTGTTTTTACTGGGCACACTGGGTCTGGTGGTAATACATGCAAATAAGTTAAGCGTGTATTTTAAGGAAAGCATTGAGGTACAGGTCATTCTGAGAGATAATGTTAAAGAAAGCCAGGCACTGGCACTACGCGATTCCATGGCCCACAAACCATACATCAAGTCCATTGAGTATGTGTCCAAGGACATGGCCGCCCAACGTTTTAAAAAGGATTTCGGGGAGGATTTTATCACCCTTTTGCAATACAATCCGCTCTACAGCAGCATTAACATAAAGGCCAACGCCAATTATGTTAACAACGACAGTTTGAAGATTATTGAAAATAACCTGTCGCAGCAAAGCATTGTAAGGGAAATTTCCTACCAGCGTATGCTGGTGAGCAAACTGAATGAAAACGTTAACAGGATAGGCCTGATCATATTGATCATAAGCGGCCTGTTATGTCTGGTGGTAATTTTCCTGATAGATAATACCATCCGTTTGGCTATGTTCAGCAACCGGTTCCTCATTAAAACCATGCAAATGGTGGGAGCTACCCGCTGGTTTATTGCCAAACCATTCGATCTGCGCAGCATTGCCAACGGGGCTATTGCAGCACTGATTGCCATAGCAGGACTGATCGGCATTATGTCGCTGGCAGATAAGTTGCTGCCTGAACTGGCCGGTTTACGTGATAATCTGATGATTGCATTCATGTTTATAGGCATGATCCTGATCGGGATCTGTATTTCCCTGGTGAGCACACACCGCTCCGTGATGAAGTACCTGCGCCTGAAACTGGACGATCTTTATTAATTTAACATCTTTAACTGAAGATATATAATACCAAACACTATGGCTAAAACAAGCGCAAACCCGGCTTCGAAACATGCACCTGTTACAGAAGAAGCACTGGCCAACAGCCGCCCTATTTTCCCAAAAGAGAATTACAAATTTATGCTGGCCGGTATTGTGGTGATTATACTGGGTTTTTTCCTGATGATGGGAGGCGACTCTAATGATCCCAACAGCTTTAAACCAGAGCAGGTATATAGTTTCCGCAGAATTACCCTGGCCCCAATCGTAATTGTGCTGGGTCTGCTGGTGGAAGTATATGCTATTATGCGCCGTCCAAAAACGAATGCATAATTTGTTCCTATAAAAGTATTCTTACAGCGATGAGCAATCATCGCTTTTTTTTTCACTTTTAACCATATTAAATTCGATGAACGTTTTTCAAGCTATTATCATTGCCATTGTGGAGGGGCTAACAGAATTTTTGCCTATTTCTTCCACCGGTCATATGATTATTGTAAGCGCACTGCTGGGCATTGGTAAAGATGAATTTACCAAGCTATTTGAAGTGGTAATTCAGCTGGGTGCTATCCTGGCAGTAGTGGTATTCTATTGGAAAAAATTCCTGGTATTCGATAAAAACCGTTTAAGCTTTTACTTCAAGCTGGTGGTGGCAGTTATCCCCGCGCTGATCCTGGGTTTCCTGTTCAGCAAAAAGATAGATGCCCTGCTGGAAAGTCCGCTTACGGTGGGTGTAATGCTGCTGTTAGGTGGTATTGTGCTGCTGTTTGTAGATAACTGGTTTAAAGAACCTACTATTCTGACAGAAGAAAAAATAGGCATCTTTACGGCTTTGCGTATAGGCTTTTACCAGTGTCTGGCCCTGATTCCGGGTACCAGCCGCAGTGCGGCCTCTATTATTGGCGGTATGCAGCAAAAGCTTTCCCGCAGCGTAGCGGCAGAATTCTCCTTTTTCCTGGCAGTACCTACCATGGCAGCTGCTACCGGCTATAAACTGCTGAAAGGAAAAGAGCTGCTGATGGCACATCCTGATAACCTGAAACTCCTGGTGATTGGTAACATCGTGGCTTTTGTGGTAGCCCTGGGCGCCATTAAATTCTTTATCGGTGCCGTGAAAAAGTACGGATTTAAAATGTGGGGTTACTACAGAATTGTAGTAGGTATTATTATTATCGCAGCTATCCTGATGGGGTATACCCTGGAAGTATAGGTGTTTGGTTATACATACAAATGCCGTGGAGAATTTATCCCCACGGCATTTTTATGTATAGTGATATCGTTATCCTTTCACTGCCAGCAGCAATTCCAGGTCGGTATATTTCAATTTAAATTTCTCGCTCAGGTGGTAGTTGGTCAGTGCGCCTTTATACAGGTAAATACCATTACGTACGCCCCGCTTAATCCATACCAGGTTCTCGAACCCGCCATCGTCAGCAGCTTCCACGAGTAAAGGCATCAGCACATTGCTGATAGCTTCGGAGGCGGTACGGGCAAATCCGGAGGGAATATTGGGTACGCAGTAATGTACTACATCGTACTTTTTAAAGACCGGGTTTTCGTGAGTAGTGATTTCAGAGGTTTCGAAACAACCGCCACGATCAATGCTTACATCTACAATCACGGAGCCGGCCTTCATATTGCTGACCATGGATTCGCTCACCACGATGGGCGTACGTCCGCTCTGCGAAGATAAAGCACCTACGGCCACATCTGCATTACGCAGCTGCTCTGCCAGTACTTTTGGCTGGATAACGGAAGTGAATACACGTACCCCGATATTGTTCTGCAGCCTTTTCAGTTTGTAGATATTATTATCGAATACTTTTACGGAAGATCCCAGTGCCAATGCGGTGCGGGCAGCAAATTCGCCCACAATACCAGCGCCTATGATCACCACTTTGGTAGGTGGGATGCCGGTAATACCTCCCAGCAGGATACCTTTTCCTTTGTTGTCGTTGCTGAGATATTGTCCTGCAATAAGCATAGAAGCGCCTCCGGCAATTTCACTCATCGCCCTTACAATCGGATAAGTGCCGGCATCATCTTTCAGGTTTTCAAAAGATAACAGCGTAATGCGCTTTTCCATCATTTTCTCTACCTGTGGCGCTTTCAGCGCGGCGAGGTGAATAGGAGAGATGACGATCTGGTGGGGATGCAGTAATTCTATTTCTTCATCATTCAGGGGAGCGGATTTTACGATGATCTCCGCTTTGAAGACTTCCTTTTTATCATACACTATTTCTGCCCCGGCTTCTGAATAGTCGGTATCGTAATAGTGAGATCCGTCACCAGCCTTATGTTCTACTACTATGTGATGTCCGTGTGCCGCTAAAATGCTGACTGCATCGGGCGTAAGGGCTATCCGGTTTTCCTGGAAAGATGTTTCCTTAGGAATACCTATAAACAAACGGGAATTTTTCTGGGGAATATCCAACGTTTCTTCCAGTGGTGAATAGGTAAAGCCAGCACTTACTACAGGTTTTTGCCTTTGCTCCATATGCGTGTTCAGTTTTTTTAAATCGAAGTATTCAAAGATACATCATTTGAGAGAGGAAGCGATTTCGCGCAGTACCCTTTTTTGATCCGGTTGTACTTCCAGTTGCAGATGTATGGTATCCGGGGGTAACATATGTGCCACCACTTGCGGCCATTCCACAAAGCTGATAGCATCCTGGTAGAGGGTGTCCTCTACACCGGCACTAATGGCGTCGTCTTCATCTTTCAGCCGGTACAGGTCCAGGTGGAAAATGCGGCGGGCCTGCCCCTGCGCATCATGATAAGCATACTCGTTAATGATGGAAAAAGTGGGACTGGCAGTAGCGTCTTCCACTCCTTTAGCCGCACATAAAGCCTTTACCAGCGTGGTTTTTCCGGCTCCCATGGGGCCGTCCAGCGTAAATACCTGTTTGTCAGCAAAATATTCCCAGAATTGCCGGGCTGTTTCGGGTAATTGATCCAGCGTAAATGTCCATTGCATCCGCGAATTTACATAAATATCCCCCTTTCAAATGCCTCTCCGTTGCAATAATATTTACCCTGCCTATCTTATCAACTGATAACTTTGTAACCAGGAGGAAAGATGTCAGATGACACCAGTAAGTTGCAAGGTAGAAGGAATGCATTGCACCAGTTGTGCACTCGGCGTTTCCAAATACCTGGAAAAAAAAGGTATGCAGGACGTAAGCGTCAGCTTTGCCACAGAGGAGGTACATTTTACCGCGCCGGCCGGAGCGGATTCCAAGGAAGTGCTCAATGGTATTACCCAGATGGGATATCGGGTAATACTGCCGGAAGATAAACCCACGGAGCGGAAGATTTATACCACTCTTACATTCAAATTTGTTTTTTGTCTCATATTTACATTGCCCCTGCTGTTACATATGTGGGTAAGCTGGCCCTGGCTACATCAGCCATGGGTGCAATTCTGGCTTACATTGCCAGTGTATTTGACGGGGATGTGGCACTTCGGCCGCAGTGCCGTCCGCTCCCTGATAAACCGCATGGCCAATATGGACGTGCTGGTAACACTGGGCGCTACCGCGGCATTTGCCTATAGTTTTGTGGGCACCGTGATATATGGCAACCCGGATTATATGTTTTACGAAACTACTGCCGCCATCATTACCCTGGTATTCCTGGGAAATATGTTGGAGGAGAAATCCGTAAAACAAACTACCAGCGCCATTTCGAACCTGGCCCGTATGCAGATTACTACCGCGAGGCTTATCAACACCGATCATGGTCATGAACATATTCATGAAGTAGATAACCGGACCCTCCGTACCGGCGACTGCGTGCTGGTAAATACAGGCGATAAAATCCCTATGGATGGCACCATCTACTGGGGAAGCGGTCATGCCAACGAATCCATGATCACGGGCGAAAGCACCCCTGTCAGCAAAAAAGAAAAAGATAAAGTTATAGGCGGTACACTGTTGGAAGATGGCAGCATCAAGGTATTTATCACCGCCACAGGCAAGGATACGGTACTTTCCTATATCATAGAGCTGGTGAAACAGGCACAGGCCGATAAACCACCTATGCAGAAACTGGCAGACCGTATCAGCGCGATCTTTGTACCACTGGTACTGAGCATTGCTGTGATCACTTTCCTGGGCTGGTATTTTATTGGACATACTACCCTGGCTACCGCTATGATGCGGAGTGTAGCCGTGCTGGTAATAGCCTGTCCATGCGCCATGGGACTGGCTACGCCGGCCGCCGTGATGGTAGGCCTGGGGCGGGCAGCCCGTAATGGCATCCTGATTAAAGGAGGTCATACGCTGGAAATGTTCAAAGACATCCGGCAGGTAGTATTTGATAAAACAGGTACCCTCACCACCGGAAAGTTGCAGCTGGGCGAATACCGCTTTTTTGATATGCCGGAAGAAGCCTTTAAACAGGTGGTATACAGTCTTGAAAAATATTCATCCCACCCTATTGCCCGCTCTATTGCCGCTATCTGGAAATCGGCCGGGGAGCTGCCTTTACAGCAGGTGCGGGAGCACAAAGGATTGGGAATGCGTGCCGGTGATAAAGCCGGTAACGAATGGCAGTTAGGTTCCTTCCGCATGGCAGCTGGTTTAACGGCTGATGATAGTCATAACCTGTACCTCATTAAAAATGGTCAGTTGGCCGGCTGGATCAATTTTACCGATGAAATAAGGCCCGAAGCCGCCACGGTAGTGGCACAGCTGCAGCAGTCCGGCATCAAATCCATTCTGCTGAGTGGTGATACCACCCGCAAATGCCAGGAGCTGGCGGAAAAGCTGGGCATCACAGAAGTATATACTGAGCAGTCGCCTGAACAGAAACTGCAGAAAATTGATGCACTCATGAAAACCGCACCTACCGCAATGGTGGGAGATGGTATTAACGATGCCCCCGCATTGGCTAAAGCCACCATCGGTATTTCGCTCAGCGATGCTACCCAGGTAGCCATGCAAAGTGCCAATGTAGTACTGCTGAATAATAACCTGGGCACCCTGCCACTGGCACTGGGCCTGGGAAAACATACTTACCTGACTATTAAACAGAATCTTTTCTGGGCATTTATTTATAACGTAGTAGCGATCCCGGTAGCAGCCCTTGGATTCCTGAACCCCATTGTGGGTGCCGGTATCATGGGACTATCAGATGTAGTACTTGCAGTAAACTCTGTTCGCCTGCGGTATAAGAAAGTAGCTATTAGCCATTAAAAAGTAGCTATTAGCCATTAGCTTTTAGCAGAATGCAGCGGAGATAAACATATTATATTATGTTCTCCGCTGCATTCTGCTAAAAGCTAAAAGCTAATGGCTAATAGCTATCTTCGCAATAACCATTAAATTTTTATTTGAATACGCCCGTCGCCATATTACAGCAATACTGGGGATACGACCAGTTCCGACCACTACAGGAAGATATTGTAAACTCCATACTGGCAGGACAGGATACACTGGCACTGTTGCCTACGGGTGGTGGGAAATCTATTTGTTTCCAGGTACCGGCAATGATGAAACCAGGTTTGTGCCTGGTGATTACACCGCTCATTGCGCTCATGAAAGACCAGGTAGCCAACCTCAAAAAGAGAGGTATTACGGCATATTCTATCTATTCAGGGATGCAGTATAAAGAGGTGGAAAGAGTTCTGGAGGCGGCCCGCCGCGGAGGATGCAAGTTTTTGTATGTATCTCCCGAAAGACTCCTGAGCAAACTTTTTCAAACCTATTGTGATGGTTTGCCTGTAAGCCTGATAGCGGTAGATGAAGCACATTGTATTTCTCAGTGGGGCTACGACTTCCGTCCGGCCTACCTGCAGATTGCGGATATACGCAGTTTTTTCCCGGAAGCCGCCGTGCTGGCACTCACCGCATCTGCTACCCCTAAGGTGCAGACAGATATCTGTGATAAACTGCTGATGAAGGACGCCAAAGTGTTTACCAAAAGCTTTGCGCGTGCGAACCTCTCCTACAGCGTACTGGAAGAAGCCACTAAAATTGATAAAGTAAAACATATCCTGGATCGGGTACCAGGCTGTGGCATCGTGTATTGCCGCAACCGTAAACGCACCAAAGAAATTGCCTCCCTGCTGGAATTACAAGGTATTCCGGCCAGCTTTTACCATGCAGGACTGCCACAGGCAGAACGCGCAGCAAGGCAGGAAGCATGGATCAATAACGAAACGCGCATCATGGTATGTACCAATGCCTTTGGTATGGGGATCGACAAACCGGATGTGCGCATAGTGGTGCATTATGATATGCCCGATAGTCTGGAAGCCTACTACCAGGAGGCAGGACGTGCCGGTCGTGATGAACAGAAAGCATACGCCGTACTGCTGTATAATGAAGAAGAACTAACGGATATGCAGGAACGAATTGCGCTGCAATTCCCTACTCTGGAGCAGATCCGCGAAGTATACCAGGGCATCGTTAACTACCTGCAGGTACCTGTAGGTAGTGCAGAGGGCATGTATTTCGATTTTGATATCAACGATTTCGCCCGCACTTTTCAACTAAACCTTACGATCACCTATAGCGCCGTGAAGCTGCTGGAACAGGAAGGTGTGCTGCAACTGAGCGAAAGCGTATTCCTGCCTTCCCGTGCGGAATTCGTTACCAACAAGGAATCCCTGTATGAATTTGAAAGTGCATATCCGGCATTGGAAGAAATTATCAAAACGCTGCTACGTACCTATGAAGGTATTTTTGATAACGCAGTACCTATATACGAAAGACAGATAGGCCGTATTATGCTGATGGAAGATGATGATATTGCGGCACAGCTGCAACAGTTGCATCAGTATGGAATTCTGAAATATCAACCTCGTCGGGATGAGCCACAGTTGTGCTTTTTACAGGAGCGCGTGTCGTCACAACAATTACGTATTAATATGGCGAGGGTAGAGGTACGGAAAAAAGTATATGCAGACAGGCTGGAAGCGATGTTTGCGTATGCCCGTAACCGTAATACCTGTCGCACACAACAAATAGTCACCTATTTCGGAGAAAAAGAAATTGCCAATTGTGGTGTTTGCGATATCTGTTTAAAGAAGAAAGTCCAGCCCATGGATGCTGCCACCTTTAAGCGTATATCCGATACCGTTATCACCTTTCTGCAGGAACAACCATTGCTTTTTAGTTTGCTGCAAAGCAAAATGCCGGAAGTGAAGCGCAGCGACCTGATGGAAGTATTGCAGTTTCTCAATGAAGAAGGCCTCGTTATACGTGATGACGCCGGCAGGTTATCTACCGTCAGTTAAAAAAAGCGCGTGTATCAATCGTTGATACACGCGCTGCCAGTTTATGAAAAGGCTTTATTATAAAGCCACAACTTTCCCTTCTTTACTGCTTTCAAAGGCAGCTTCAATTACCCTGATTACTTTAATAGCATCCTGCGGTGGTACCGGGTTGGCGGCTTTATTCACCAATGCTTCGTAGATACCCTGGTAATAATCCATGTAATTACCACTGCCACCTGGAATAAACTGTTTCACTATTTTGCCATCTATTTCAGTATGTAACAGTCCCCACTCATGTGGCGCCTCTGCGCCCCAGTCCGGACTATTCGGGAACAGGCCTCTTTGCAGTTGTGCTTCCTGGATATCTGATTTCGTTTTGATAAAGGAACCGATGCGGCCATGCAGCTGATAAGCAGGCAGGGCTTCGCGTACAAGGTAGTTGCATTTAACACGCGCGCGCAGATGATCATAGTAGAGTACCAGTTCAAAGTAATCGTCTACTACAGAGTCTTTGCGGATGATGCGGATATCAGCGAATACGGATTTAGGCATACCAAATAGGGTAATGGCCTGATCGATCAGGTGAGAGCCGAGATCATACAGGGCACCGGTACCAGGACCGCCTAGCTCCTTATGTTTCTTGTAGCTCAGTTCTTCTTTGAAGCGGTCGTAATGTATTTCTGCTTCGAGCACATCGCCCAGCTGGCCGGATTGAAGTACCTGTTTCACTACTTTGTAGTCGCTGTCGTAGCGGCGGTTGTGGTATACACTCAGCAACAATCCTTTCTCTGCCGCCAATGCCGCGAGGGTTTCTCCTTCTTTGGCGTGTACGGTAAAAGGTTTTTCCACGATTACATTCTTTCCTGCTTCCAGGGCTGCTTTCACGTAGTCGAAGTGGGTATAATTGGGTGTGTTTACCACAATCAGTTCCAGGTCTTTGTCGGCAAGCATATCTTCAACGCTCGTATATACTTTAACGTTAGGATAGCGTTGTTGTGCCAGATTTTTACTTCTTTCTACTACTGCTGTAAATTCAAATCCCGGGTTCACGTACAGGAACGGGGCATGAAAGATTTGCCCGGACATGCCGTACGAGCATACGCCCGTTTTAATAATTCTACTCATACTCTTTATATATTGATGTAAGCTGGCAGCGTATAGCTGCCTGTTGCATAATTAAAACCAGCTTTTGCTTTTACTGCTGCGGCCGCCGAGTCCGAGGGCGCCGAGTAAACTGCGGGTGATAACGTTGGCGGCTGTACGACCTACCTGTCGTGCTGCTGAGCTGTCCATCACCTGTTCCAGGAAACCTTTTTCTTCTTTTTGTTTCCCGGCAGCTTTGGGTGCTTCCTGCGCCGCTGTTTTATCTGCCGCTTCCTGCAGCTTGGCCGTCAATATTTCGTAGGCGCTTTCGCTGTCAATTTCCTGGCTGTATTTTTTCACCAGTTTGGAATTGGTAACGAGGCCGTCAATTTCTGCGGTCGTTAATACATCCATGCGGGACCTCGGAGATACCAGCATGGTGGCGGCAAGGGGAGTAGGTACTCCTTTTTCATTCAGGCAGGTAATGAGGGCTTCGCCTATACCTATCTGCGTAATCAGTTCATCTGTTTTATAGAAATCTGATAACGGATAGTTTTCAGCTGTTTGCTTGATTGTTTTGCGGTCGTTGGCGGTAAAGGCACGCAGTGCATGCTGTACTTTGAGCCCCAGTTGTCCTAATACAGATGCCGGAACATCCATGGGATTTTGGGTACAGAAGAAAATGCCAACGCCCTTGGAACGAATCAGTTTTATGATCGTATCTATTTGTTTGAGCAGGGCATCACTGGCTTCATTGAAGATCAGGTGTGCCTCGTCAATAAACATTACCAGCTTGGGTTTGTCCAGGTCACCTTCTTCCGGCAGGGTGGCATATAATTCTGCCAGCAGGCTAAGCATGAAGGTGGAGAAGAGTTTGGGACGGTCTTGTATATCATTTACGCGCAGGATAGAGATGATACCACGACCATCATCACTGACGCGCATGAGGTCATCCACTTCAAATGACTTCTCTCCGAAAAACGAGGCAGCACCTTGTTGTTCCAGTTCTATTACCTTACGCAGCACCGTGCCGGTAGAGGTAGTAGATATTTTACCGTAATCTTTTTCCAGGTCAGCTTTGCCTTCATCACTGGCATATTGTAATACCTTTTTGAAATCTTTCAGATCCAGTAAAGGCAGTTTATTATCATCGCAGTATTTGAACAACATGGCTACCAGGCCGGCTTGTGTGTCATTCAGTTCCAGGATCTTGGATAGGAGAATAGGCCCAAACTCGCTGACTGTAGCACGTAAACGCACGCCTTTTTCCTGGCTGAGTGACAGCAGTTCGGAAGGATAGGCTGCCGGACTCCAGGTGCCACCAATTTTCTGGTAACGCTCTGTTATCTTAGGGTTAGCAGTGCCTGCTGCGGCAATGCCACTCAGGTCTCCTTTAATATCCATCAGCAATACCGGTACGCTGGCATCGCTGAGGCCTTCTGCAATTACCTGTAAGGTTTTGGTTTTACCTGTACCGGTAGCACCTGCAATCAGTCCGTGACGATTGAGGGTTTTAAGAGGAAGGAATACATCTGCGCCGGTTACTACTTCTCCGTTCAACATGGCACAGCCGAGTTTGAAATGCTCGCCTTGAAATGTATAGCCGCTTTTGATATAATCCAGAAATGCATCCTGATTGGCCATGACGTATTTTTTTATGAAGATAATAAAAAGCGGACCGCTTTTCAACGTTGGACGAAATTTGCCGGGTACTGGCATGCCAGCCGGCAGATGTCATGGAATATAAAGCTTAGTGGATCTTACCTCTTCATAAAATAAAAAATCTGCTATGTTGGTAGCAGATTTTTTATTTTATGAAGAGGTAAGATCGTTTCAAAGGTCTTCTTCCCGTTCCAGCATTAAAATAGCCCCTTGGGGCACTATATAATAGCTTTCTTCTCCGTATACTACCTCTGTAGAGCCACTGAGCAGGAAAATGGCCAAATCGCCTTCTTTTACCTGTAAAGGGATATATTTTACCTTCTCTTCTTCCGGTTTCCAGGCTTCATCGGTATCAGCCGGTACAGGAATAGCATAACCAGGACCTGTTTTAATAACATAGCCACGCTGTACTTTCTCTCTTTCCTGCACGCCGGGAGGCAGATATAATCCGCTGCTGGTGCGATCGTGGGGAGTAGTAGGCTTAATGAGCACGCGGTCGCCCACAACGATCAGTTTTTTCAATTTATTATCTGTTGTTATGTGTATAGCCATACTCTCTTCTATCAAATATAATGCAGCAGCATAAATTGTGACAGACTGACAGGGGGGCTACAGGTCACCTAATGCAAAAGTTTCACCTGCCCGGATGCCCTTATCGGTTTGTTGCAACACACAGCATTCATTTACAGGGTCATGTTCAAAATACAGTATGTATTGTTTATCAGTGGCTTCCTGTAAAAAGCTCTTTTTTTCCTGCAATGTTTTTAACGGAAACATGTCATATGCCATCACATATGGAAGTGGAATATGTCCGATAGAAGGCAGCAGATCTGCCATGTATATAATGGTTTTTCCTTTATAGTTGATTTGTGGCAGCATCATGGCATCGGTATGACCATTGGCAAACCGGATAGAAATGTTATCAGTAAAAGAAACGCCTTCCAGGTGATCCACAAATTTCAACTGACCACTTTCCTGTATCGGCAGAATATTTTCTTTGAGGAAAGACGCTTTTTCCCGGTCGTTAGGTTGAGTCGCCCACCTCCAGTGATCTTCATTACTCCAGTATATGGCATTTTTAAAAGCAGGTACCAGTTTGTCGCCTTGTTTGATAATGCTACCGCCGCAATGATCGAAGTGGAGATGCGTCAGGAATACATCGGTAATATCATCCCGGTGAAAGCCATGTGCCGCGAGGGATTTGTCCAGTGTGGCATCACCATGCAGGTAATAGTGACTAAAGAATTTTGCATCCTGTTTATCGCCAATACCGTTGTCTACCAATATGAGGCGGTTACCATCTTCAATCAGCAGGCAGCGCATGGCCCAGGAACAAAGGTTGTTTTCATCTGCCGGGTTCAGTTTATTCCACATCGTTTTGGGAACTACGCCAAACATAGCGCCACCGTCCAGTTTGAAGAACCCCGTTTCAATGGTGTATAATTTCATAACACTTGTTATTTGGATATTTAGTAGCAGAAAGTTACCCAATTCTGCGCACCAAATATCCAAATAACCCCATTATTTAGTAACTAAACCGTTTGTCTTTGTTTGCGCAACGCAGAAATAATAAATACCAATCCAATCGCGAAAAACACGACCAGCGCCAGTACCGAGTTGCGCATATCTTCAGTCAGGTCATCAATATAGGCAAAGGAAAACATACCGATAACGATGGATAGTTTTTCTGTTACATCATAATAACTGAAGAAGGAAGTAGTATCCTGGGTTTCCGGCATCAGCTTGGCGTAAGTAGAACGGCTGAGGGATTGTATACCTCCCATCACCAGGCCAACCGCGGTAGCCAGTAAATAGAAGTGCATAGCGGTTTGCATTTTATAGCCAGCGATGCAGATGCCTACCCAGAGCAATATAACGCCAATCAATACACGCAGATTCCCAAATCTGGTAGAAAGTCTGGCCATACTCCATGCACCAGCAATGGCCACTACCTGGATGATCACTACCGTAACGATCAGCATGGAGGCTTCCAGGTGCAATACTTTACTCCCGAATATTGTAGCTGCCATCATCACAGTTTGTACACCCATGCTGTAGAAGAAGAAGCCACGCAGGAATCTTTTTAGCACTGGTAATTGTTTTACCTGTGCATAAACTTTGCGTAATTCGGTAAATCCTTCTGTCAATGCGCCACCAGTGTGTTTGGTCATTGTACCGATGCTATCGGGGAGGCGGGCAAAAGTAATCAGTGCGAAACCAAACCACCACACACCTACCAGTAAGAAGGTAATTCGTACTGGTAAGCTTTCATCCATACCCAGCTTAGGACCCAGTACTACCAGGGCAAAGCCCAGCAGTTGTAAAAGCACGCTGCCAATGTATCCCATACTGAAGCCCCGGGCGCTGATCCGGTCCCTGTCTTCAGGAGCGGCAATTTCCGGGAGATAGGAATTATAAAATACCAATCCTCCGCAATAGCCTACGGTAGAAAGCATAAAACAAACGACCCCCAGCATGAGCCGGTCGCCGTTGAATAAAAAAAGCGCACTACAGGAGAGCGACCCCAGGATAGTAAAGAAGCGCAGGAAATTCTTTTTATTTCCCCTGGTATCCGCAATGGAAGAGAGGATAGGAGAGGCGATGGCTACCAGCAGGTAAGCTGCTGCCATGGTGTAATTGTATAAAGCGGAGTTGACAAAATTCATTCCGAGGAAAGAAACATGTTCTTTGGTAACCGCTAAAAAATAGATAGGGAAAAAAGTAGTGGTGATAACGAGGTTGTACACCGAGTTAGCCCAATCGTACATTGCCCAGCCATTGATCACTTTCTTACTGGCAGTCTTCATATAGCATTTAGCTTTTTACGAAGATAATATTCCCTTTTAAAAACAAGTGTTATTTGTAATCCTGAATATGAATATGCTCTTTGCACATGAAGTATTCCTGTTCATCATTGGAGCTGACGATGATAAGGCGGTTGCCGCCATATTCAGTGATGAGTTGCTGATACACGGCGGTGCCGGCAGCATCGAGGTTGGTGCAGGGTTCATCCAGTAACAGTACGGGCACATCTGATAAGATGGCCAACGCCAGCTTAATACGTTGCTTCATACCGGAAGAAAAGTTACGCAGTTGCTTGTTGGCTGCTTTTTCCAGTCCTACCATTTCCATGGCCCTGGCGGGGGTAATGCCTGGCAGAAAATCTTTGAATTGCTGATGAAATTGAATAATTTCTGTGAGCGTAAATTCTTCGATGAGCTCCAGGTAAGGAGCTGCAATGGCACAATACCGGAAAAACGCATCAGGAGCGATGGGTTTTTCCGGTGTGCTATAGGTAACGGTGCCTTCATTGTGTTGAATGGCACCGCTGATAACCTGTAATAATGTTGATTTTCCAGAACCATTGGGTCCCAGGATAGCATAACGTTGTCCTTCACTAAAGGTGAGGGTTACACGCCGGAAGATCCAGTCGTAGTTAAAACGCTTACCTGCCTGGTTAAGAGATATCGTCATTGGTGCGGGAAGTATAGCCTCTCATAATACCACGACCTGATTCACGAATGAATGACAGGATCTCATCTCTTTCATCGGTGGCTGGGAATTCAGCTTCAATGATGTTAATAGCTTTGGATAATTTAAAGCCTTTCACAAATATCACCCGGTATATATCCAGGATAGAGTTGATTTTTTCCAGGGAAAATCCTCTTCTCTTTAATCCAACGGAATTTACACCTACGTAGGATAATGGTTCGCGGGCAGCTTTTACGAAAGGAGGTACATCTTTACGCACCATGGAACCACCGGTTACAAAGGCGTGATCACCTACTTTACAAAACTGCTGGATAGCTACCATCCCTGCCAGTACTACGTGGTCGCCCACAGTAATGTGTCCGGCCAGGGTGGTGTTATTGGAAAATACGCAGTAGTTACCTACTTCGCAATCGTGTGCAATATGACTGTAGGCCATGATCAGGCAGTTACTCCCGATAACGGTCTTCCATTTGTCTTTGGTACCGCGGTTAATGGTTACGTATTCACGGATAGTGGTATTGTCACCTATTTCTACGGTTGTTTCTTCACCCGCATATTTTAAATCCTGAGGGATGGCAGAAATAACAGCACCTGGAAAAATACGGCAATTTCTGCCGATGCGGGCTCCTTCCATAATAGTTACGTTGGAACCTATCCAGGTACCATCACCGATTTCCACGTTTTTATGTATAACGGTAAATGGATCAATTTTTACATTAGGCGCAACTTTGGCGTCCGGATGTATGTATGTTAGCGGGTGGATCATTGCTATTATTTGCCTTCTCTTGTTTTTATAATTTGTGCTATCATGTCGGCCTCAGTAGCTACTTTATTGCCGATAAATACTGTCCCCCGCATTTCTACAAGTCCTCTTCTGATTGGGCTCAGCAACTCCATTTTAAGGATCATAGTGTCACCCGGAACTACCTTCGACTTAAATTTACAGTTGTCTATTTTCAGGAAATAAGTATCGTAATTTTCAGGATCCGGTACGCGGTTCAGTGCCAGGATACCACCTACCTGTGCCAGTGCTTCCAGTTGCAGCACGCCCGGCATTACCGGGTTGCCAGGAAAGTGACCCTGGAAGAAGCCTTCGTTGAAGGTAACGTTCTTGATACCTACTACTTTCTCTTCACCCAGTTCAATGATCTTATCTACCAGCAGCATCGGGTAACGGTGCGGCAATGTTCTTTCAATACGCGGGGTATCGAATACAGGTGGCTGATTAGGATCGTAAACAGGTACGTCTTTATTATGCTTGTTC
Source organism: Chitinophaga sp. 01L420 (assembly GCF_056399985.1). Lineage (NCBI taxonomy): Bacteria > Pseudomonadati > Bacteroidota > Chitinophagia > Chitinophagales > Chitinophagaceae > Chitinophaga > Chitinophaga sp. 01L420. The sequence goes on along the minus strand of NZ_JBFTSK010000048.1, from coordinate 29,375 downwards.
TTTTTGATATACGCTTTGATTGCACGGGCAAATTCCACGTTGGATGCATGGCCGGGACGGTTGGCAATGATATGGGCATTGATAGGGTAGCCGATCAGTGCCAGGTCGCCTACCACATCCAGCAGCTTGTGACGTGCCGGTTCGTTCGGGAAGCGTAATTCGATATTGTTCAGGATACCTTCTTTCTGTACAGAAATGGTTTCCCTGTTAAATACTTTGGCTAAACGGGACAGTTCTTCATCTGTTACCGGTTTGTCCACCACAACGATGGCGTTGTTGATGTCACCACCTTTAATCAGGTTGAGAGACAGCTGGTATTCCAGTTCATGTAAAAAGCAGAAGGTACGGCAAGGCGCAATCTCTGTTTTGAACTCTTCAATACCTTTCATTTTTGCGTGCTGGGTGCCCAGTACCGGGGAATTGAAGTCGATCAGACAGGTAATACGATAGTCTACCGCTGGCATGGCTACCATTTCTACCTTTTTCTTCTCATCATAATAACTGATGTTGGTATCAATAGTATAGTATACTTTTTTGGCATCCTGGTTTTGCAGGCCAATGTTTTCAATGGCTTCGATAAATGCATAGGAACTACCGTCCATGATAGGAATTTCTCCACCGTCCAACTCGACCAGTACGTTATCCACACCTGTTCCTGCCAGAGCAGCCATGATGTGTTCTACGGTACTCACTCTGGCGCCGTTGTGCTCCAGCGTAGTGCTGCGGGTTGTTTCCACTACATAATCCACATCGGCTTTGACGATAGGTTGTCCCGGCAGATCTATACGTTGAAATTTAATCCCATGTCCTGGCGTGGCAGGCTTGAGTGTCATATTAACATAGGCGCCTGTATGCAAGCCAATACCCGATAAGGTGATTTCGCCTTTCAGGGTATGTTGGTATTGCAACTGTTGATTTTCCATAATAAGCTAACTAATATGTAACTATTTGACCAGTAATCAATTATACACCTGCTCTTTCCTGCAGCAGCTGTTTTACCATCTCTTCCAGCTCCTTTACGCGCTTTTCAAGGTCCGGCAAATTTCTAAAAATTGCCTGACTTTTCAGCGAACTTTTATAATCGTACGCCGGAGAGCCTGTGAGGGAGGTGTTAGGAATGGTAATAGACTTGGACAATCCGCTCTGTGCATTGATTTTGGTACTGTCAGCAATGTGGATATGTCCCACCATGCCTACCTGTCCTCCTATTACGCAGTTCTGTCCTATTTTGGTACTGCCGGAAACGCCTGTTTGTGCAGCAATCACCGTGTTGGTACCAATGTCTACGTTATGGGCCACCTGGATCAGGTTATCCAGTTTTACACCCTTACGGATCACGGTACTGCCCATGGTGGCTCTGTCGATGGTGGTGTTGGCGCCTATTTCCACATCATCATGGATCACTACGTTACCAATCTGTGGTACCTTTTTATAGGAACTGTCCGGTTGTGGTGCGAAACCGAAGCCATCGCCACCAATTACGCAACCGGCATGCAGCATTACGCGGCTGCCTACAATACAGTTATCATATACTTTTACACCGGGGTATAAGATAGAATCGTTGTTAACGATCACATTATCACCCAGATATACACCAGGATATATTTTTACGTTGTTACCCAGCACCACGTTTTCTCCCAGGTACGCAAAAGCACCCACAAACACGTTTTCTCCCATTTTCACCGAAGTGGGAATATAGGAGGGCTGCTGAATACCCGATTTATTACCCGTCAGGTACCTGTACTGCTCCAGTAACAGGGCAAAGCTGCTGTAAGCATCTTTTACCCGGATCAGGGTCGATTTAATCGGACGCTCTATCACCAGGCTCTCATTCACGATCAGAATGGAGGCATTGGTGGTATATATGAATTCTTCATATTTAGGATTGGCAATGAAACTGAGCATGCCCTCGCCAGCTTCCTCAATCTTGGCGATGTTGCTCACCTTTACGTCCGGATTTCCCTCCAGCTTACCATCTAACATGGTAGCTAATTGTAATGCGCTAAACTGCATAATTTAAAATTGTAATGTTTTCCAGGCTACACCGGATAGTATGAACTTATTCTTTAACATTTTATTCCTTATAAAACGTTGTTAGCCTGAATTTTTGGATGACAAATGTAGAATTTTTTTACCGGTATCGCCAGAGTATGGCTAATCAGTGCATTGTCGATGGAGGAAATGTCTTTTACAGTTCCGTCTTTAAATAGGATATTGATCTTCTCATCATTAACGTTATAAGCCCTCAGCGTGGCCGCACCGGAGAAAACGAAGTAATCCAGGTCGGCGCCATCAATGCCCCATTTTTGTCTTACCTGTTCCTTCAATAATTGCTCCGCACTGCCGTCAAATGCCTGGTTACTTAATACTACTTTGAATAAATTCCTGTCTATCAACCATTTACACAAAAGGGACAAAACTTTGTCCTCATGTGTTGTCCAAACTTTTATAGCGCTCATAATATCATAGTCGTCCAGCAGGCAAAATAACCGCAGACAATCCGGCTCCCGCTCAAAATTGTTTTTGGTAACCGTGTTATACAGGAAATATGACAACGCGGGTGAGCAAAACAACTGTTGCCCTTCCTGTGCCAGGGCTTTGGCCCTGCAAAGGATCTTTACCAGCATGTTTTCCGCACTCAGTACCGTTTTATGCAGGTATACCTGCCAGTACATCAGCCGTCGGGCTATGATAAACTTCTCTATAGAATAAATCCCCTTTTCCTCCACCATCAGCTCTCCATGATGAACCGTCAGCATTTTTATAATGCGGTCGTACCCGATGGTGCCTTCGGCCACACCGGTAAAGAAGCTGTCCCTGTTCAGGTAATCCATCCTGTCTACGTCCAATTGGCTTGACACCAGCTGGTGCAGGAATTTTTTATGATATCGTCCGTTAAAAATATCCAGTGTAAGTGACAGGGCGCCATTCATCTCCCTGTTCAGGTCTTCCATCAGCCACTGGGATATCTCTTCATGAGACACGCCCTCTATAATACCGTTCTCCAGTGCATGGGAATATGGTCCATGCCCTATATCATGCAGCAAAATGGCCATTTTAGCTGCTACTTCCTCTTCCGGGGTAATGGCTGCTCCTTTGCTCCGGAGTTCCTGTAAAGCCATACTCATGAGGTGATATGCCCCCATGCTATGATGAAACCGCGTATGCATAGCACCGGGATACACCAGCTGCGCCAGCGCCATCTGATGTATGCGGCGGAGCCGCTGGTAATATGGATGTGAAATGAGGTTAAAAATCAACGGGTGATCTATGGTAATAAAGCCATACACCGGATCATTAACAATTTTTCGCTTGCGTTCGGTCATTGCATTTAATTATACCTTTCAGACGGGGGCGTCCTCGTCTGAAATCCCTGGTGCGGGTATGCAAAACTACACCATGAATTAATTATATGTAATTTTTTTACTTATAATGACGTTCTCCGTCCACGAAACCCCTATGACAGTAAAAAACAATTGGTAGGTTACAGGTAATTAAATGTTATGGATGCGAAGGTAAATAACTTTATCAGCCCTCCCACTTTTTACTGCCATCATTTTACCGTGATGTGTTCTTTTTAACATATAATTACCGGCAAATGATAGACGGGGAATGATATTTGCCAAAAAATAAGGGTAATTTTCTTTTTTTACCGGAACCTTAAATCTTACTATGAGCCAGATAAATATACTATGGGTAGATGATGAAATTGAGTCGCTGAAATCACAAATTATTTTTTTGGAAAGCAAAGGCTATAAAGTTTCTGCCCTCACAAACGGGTATGATGCCCTCGAATTTCTGAAAGAACAGGTGGTAGACGTGGTATTGCTGGATGAATCCATGCCCGGCATCACCGGCCTGGAAACGCTCGGTAAGATTAAAGAAATAGATCAGCAGATCCCTGTGGTCATGATCACTAAAAATGAAGCGGAAGACGTGATGGACGACGCCATTGGCTCCCAGATCACCGACTACCTCATTAAACCGGTGAACCCCAACCAGGTATTATTATCTCTCAAAAAAATAATTGATAACAAAAGACTGGTAGCCGAAAAAACCACCACCGCCTACCAGCAGGAGTTCCGCAGTCTCTTTATGGCCCTCAGCTCCAACCCGGACTACACGGAATGGATGGAGATCTACAAGAAACTGGTGTATTGGGAAATGGAAATGGCTAAAGCCAACAGCCCGGAAATGCTGGAAGTGTTCAATGCCCAGAAAACAGAGGCCAACAACGAATTCTCCAAATTCATTGCCCGCAACTACAGCGACTGGCTGCATCCCAAGACGAAAGAAGCCCCGGTGATGTCGCATACCCTGTTCCGGGATAAAGTAGTGCCCAACCTGGACCCCAACGTTCCCAATGTGTTCCTGCTGATAGATAACCTCCGTTATGACCAGTGGAAAGCGATTCAGCCCATTTTCCAGGAATCATTCCGGCTGGTGGAGGAAGAATCTTTCTACAGTATTTTACCTACCAGCACCCAATATAGCCGAAATGCCATCTTTGCCGGCATGCTGCCCATAGATATTGAACACCGGTTTCCCCAGGAATGGAAGAATGATGACGAAGAAGGCGGGAAAAACATGTTTGAGGAACATTTCTTTGCTGCTCAGCTGAAACAGCTGAAAATGGACCCCCGGTTTTCCTACACCAAGGTCACCAACCATGCAGATGCGCAAATCATGCTCAATAACATTCACAATATGCTGGATTATCCACTGAGCGTTATTGTATACAACTTTGTGGATATGCTCAGCCATGCCCGCACAGAAATGGAAGTACTGAAGGAACTGGCCGGAGATGAAGCTTCTTACCGCTCTATTACCGCCAGCTGGTTCGAACACAGTCCGCTTCACCAGGCACTGAAACGTATCAGCGATAAAAAAATAAACCTGATCATCGCTACAGATCATGGCAGCGTACGGGTAAAAACACCCGTAAAAGTGATTGGTGATAAACAAACCACCACCAACCTGCGCTACAAACATGGCCGTAATCTGAACTATGATCCAAAAGAGGTACTGGCCTTCAGAGATCCCCGCGATGCCGGCTTACCCAAGCCCAACGTGAATTCTTCTTACATCTTTGCCAAAGGAGATGGCTATCTCTGTTATCCCAACAACTACAACTATTTCGTTAACTACTACCGCAATACCTTTCAGCACGGAGGCATTTCCCTGGAAGAAATGATTGTGCCATTTGCGAGAATGGTGACGAAATAGCTATTAGCCATTAGCTTTTAGCTTTTAGTAAATGCAGCGGAGATCGACAGTACATGTATTTCGCGGCATTTACTAAAAGCTAATGGCTAAAAGCTAAAAGCTAAATCATTATTTTTGCTTCATGAATATCAAAATCACACCTAATAACCTGACGAAGCTGGAAAAAATCTTTGAAGAGGCTAAATATGTGCTGCGCTTCGAAAAAGGTAGTTTCCTCTCCGGTTACTGCATCCTGGAACATAAGAAGGTGGTAGTGATCAATAAATTTCTGAACCTGGAAGGGCGTATTAATACCCTCATCGATATTTTAACAACCCTGCCGCTCGATGAAGAAGCGCTGACAGCGGAATCGCATAAATTGTACAAACAAATACAGGCCAGCAAACCTATCCCCGAAGCAGGGACAGATAATGATGAGCCAGAAGCCGAACAAACAGCAGAATAGGTTAAACAGACAAATGATTTTGGATGAAAGTTACATTCTTAGGAACAGGTACATCACAGGGAGTCCCCGTAATAGCTTGTGGTTGCGAAGTTTGCTCCTCATCAGATAAAAAAGACAAACGTTTAAGAAGTAGTATCATGATTACCGGACCAGCAGGTAATATTGTGATAGATACTACCCCTGATTTCCGTTACCAGATGCTTCGCGAAAAAGTGGGCCACCTGGAAGCTGTGCTCATCACCCATTCCCATAAAGATCATATTGCTGGCATGGACGATATCCGTGCATTCAACTATTTTCAGAAAACCGCTATTAATATATATGCCACAGAATTTTCACAGGGCGTGATCAAACGTGAATTTCCTTATGCTTTCTCAGAATTTAAATACCCCGGCATTCCGGAAATAAACCTGAAAACCATTGCAGATGAACCTTTCGATGTAAATGGACTTACCATCACGCCAATACATGTGATGCATCATAAAATGCCGGTATTAGGTTTCCGGATCCATGATTTTACTTACATCACAGATGCCAACTACGTAGCGCCGGAAGAAAAAGAAAAGATCCGCGGCTCCAAAATACTGGTGTTAAACGCCCTGCGTAAAGAAACACATATCTCACATTTTACCCTGGAAGAGGCCATCGCACTGGGTAAAGAACTGGAAGTGCCGGAAGTATATTTCACACATATCAGTCATCAGCTGGGATTGCATGAAGAAGTATCTAAAGAACTGCCTCCCGGAACCGCCCTGGCTTATGACGGCCTGCGCCTGGAAATTTAAAGCCCGTTTTATTTCTATTAACAAAAGACGATCGCCCGCTGCTTAGTTTAGCGGCAAATTTTTGTTGACCCATGTGGAAGTCTTTTGTCCGCGAATACCTGCGTTTTTCAAGAAAAGAGCGCTACGGCATATTAATATTGGTGGTACTCATGATCGGGACCTGTTATAGTCCAGACCTGTTTTTTTTCTTTCAGCGGCGTATGCCCGTTGCCGATAGTAGTGACTTAAAAGCAGCGGTACTGGCTTATGAAGCGGGTATTCCGAAAGCAAATAATGTCGCTTCTGCAGAGCCGGCAGCAGCGCTATTTTATTTTGATCCCAACGCCTTATCGGTGGGGGGCTGGCAGCAACTAGGTGTCAGTGAACGCACCGCCGTTACCATTACGAAGTACCTGGCTAATGGTGGGCATTTCCGCGCCGCCACTGATCTGGCGAAGATATATAGCCTGCCTCCTGCCTTATGCGCCCGGCTAATGCCATATGTGCGGATAACAGGGAGGAGGGAGGAGCGGTATTCCGGGAGATATGAAAAAGCCGGTGGTGACCGACATTACGGACCATACCATAAAGACTCCGGCTACCACAATTTCGCACCGCGCAATAGCGATTCTTCGTTTACCCGTTATCGTAAGAAAGCTGCGCCGGCTGTTATTGATATTAACACTGCAGACACACTCGCGTGGCAAACATTACCGGGTATCGGACCGGGCTTTGCAAGGCGCATTGTGGGCTTCCGAGACCGGTTAGGCGGCTTTTATGCGGTGGAGCAGGTAGGGGAATGCTATGGGTTGGCGGATTCCGTATTTCAAAAAATTCAACCTTTCTTACGGATCGGTAATAGTTCTCTAATAAAACTAGACCTCAACCTCACAGATGAAAAATCTTTGGCAGCTCACCCATACATACGCTATAAACTAGCCCACTTAATTGTGCAGTATCGCAGTACCCACGCGGGTTTTAAGGCCATTGCAGCGCTTCGCGCCCTGCCGTTGGTGGATGAGATTATTTATCGTAAAATTGAACATTACATTGAGATCAAACATTAAAGCCCACGTTTATGAATTTTGAGCCAACGGAAATGCAACAACAGATTGCACAAATGATCCGGGATTTCGGAAAGACAAATATTTTGCCTTACGTGTTGGAATGGGATGAGCAACAGGAATTTCCCGTGCAGGTGTTTAAAAAACTGGGTGAGCTGGGACTCATGGGGGTGCTGGTGCCGCAAGAGTACGGTGGCAGCGGACTGGGCTACCTGGAATATGTAACCGTGATCAGTGAAATATCCCGTATATGTGGCGCTATCGGATTAAGTGTGGCCGCACATAACTCGTTGTGTACCGGTCATACTCTGCAATTTGGTAATGAAGCACAGAAGCAGCGGTATCTGCCCAAACTGGCTACCGGCGAATGGATAGGTGCCTGGGGCTTAACAGAACCCAATACCGGTTCAGATGCGATGAATATGAAGTGTGTGGCTAAAAAGGATGGCAATGACTGGGTGATTAACGGCACCAAATGCTGGATCACGCATGGTAAAAGCTGCGATGTAGCCGTTGTTATTGCCCGTACAGGCGATGTGCGTGATAGCCATGGGATGAGTGCCTTCGTCGTAGAAAAGGGAACACCGGGTTTCAGCGGTGGCAAAAAAGAGAATAAGCTGGGGATGCGTGCATCCGAAACAGCGGAAATGATATTTGACAACTGCCGGGTACCTGCAGAAAATATGCTGGGAGCAGAAGGAGACGGCTTTATACAATCCATGAAAGTACTCGATGGTGGCCGTATTTCTATTGCAGCCCTGTCGTTGGGTATAGCCAAAGGAGCGATGGATGCGGCGCTGAAATACGCCAAAGAACGCCATCAGTTTGACCAGCCCATTGCTAACTTCCAGGGTATTTCTTTTAAGCTGGCGGATATGGCCACTGAAATTGAGGCTGCGGAGCTATTGACAATGCAGGCTGCTGACATGAAAAACCGTAAGGTAAAGATGACGCAACAAGCTGCCATGGCCAAATACTATGCTTCTGAAGTAGCTGTTAGGGTCGCTAATGACGCCGTACAGATTTTTGGGGGTTATGGCTATACCAAGGACTTTCCGGTGGAAAAATTTTATCGAGATGCAAAATTATGCACCATCGGGGAAGGAACTTCAGAGATTCAAAAGATCGTTATTGCCCGGGAAGCACTAAGATAGAATAACGATTTTGCAATTGATTCTGACAAGATTGAAGTAGATGTATTTTTATAATTTAAGAAAAGACGCTTTATAAGCCGTTCATCATTTTTTCAAAATAAAATAATATTACCCCTTTAGTGTTATTGAATATTGCAAAAGGAACGTTAAATTTGGGTTAATTCATCACTCTTTACCGTTTATCAACCTTAACACACAAAATCAAGAAAGATTTGAAACACTTTTACGCAATGAGAAGCACCCTGTAATACGGGTGCTTTTCTATACCGGGTCTGACTGGTTTATCCCGTATAAAGACGCTTAGTAAAATGTAAAGCCTGTAATCCACGTTATGATTCTTCCATAATTCAGTAGAACTACTGACTCCTGTAATATTTATCCCTATTACTTTTGCCTGGAAATTATCTCAATTGTTATGTTCTCCAGAATATTGAAATGGACCGGCAGGATACTGCTTGGTGTAGTTGTTATCGCTTTGATTGCTTTTGCTGTTTTCTCCTTTCTTTTTCGCCAACATGTAAATCAGCAGTATACCGTAGAGGTAAGGGAAATCCCAATACCTGGGGATACTGCTACTATTGCTGCAGGAAAACATCTGTATGAAATTAAAGGCTGTGGAGTATGCCACGGCGTTGATCTGCGGGGGAAAATTTTTGTAGATGATCCGGCCATTGGCAGGATTGCGGGTAGGAATATTACCTACGGAAAAGGAGGCTTGCCGGAGAGTTTTGATAACAAAGCCTGGTTAAGGGCGATGCGGCATGGTTTAAATGCCGAAAACAGGACTTTATTGCTCATGCCCTCCGAAGACTTCACCCTCATGGATGATCACGATATAGCGGCTATAATTGCCTTTTGTAAAGCACAGCCTAAAATAGATGCCCCTACCTTGCCCGTAAAAATGGGACCTATGGGAAAAGTATTATCTGTATTAGGCAAAATCCCCTTATTTCCTGCGGAAAATATTAATCATCATTATCAGCAGCCTGCCCAGGTGGCAAAGGCGCCTACAGTTGCCTACGGGAAGTATTTATCTGCTTCCTGCACGGGTTGTCATAAGGCCGCATTAACAGGTGGCAATAATCCTGTTCCAGGTGGACCACCGGTGGCCAATATCACCGCTACAGGGCACGTGGGGAAATGGTCTCAAGAAGAATTTATTACAGCATTGCGGAGTGGTAAAACACCGGAAGGAAAGCAATTGCTGGTGAAAGATATGCCGTGGACAATGACTGCTCAGTACACGGATGACGAGTTGATAGCCTTGTATCTTTATTTGCGAACCCTCTGAAAAAAAAGGGATTTTCGGAAGGATTGATTTTGTAAATCAACTCAACTGAAAATCCCTTTATCTTGTAGCGTTGGAATGACTACTTTTTATCTTTGTTAAAGAAGTCGGACACTTTATCCTTTGCTTCTTCCGCCCAATCTTCTGCCTTATCTTTTACATTATCCAGAAAATCACCTGCCTGATCCATCAGACCAGCCTTTTTACCTTCGGCTTTATCTGACATTCCTGCAAACCAGTTATCAACTGTACCTGCAATAAACGGAGGTAATTTGCCTTTCACATATTCTTTGATCACATCAATGGACTGTACTGCCTGTTCGGGTGTGAGTCCGGCTTTTTCCTGTAATTGCTGAATGAGTTCCTGCATAAATAGAGGTTTTATGATTAGAGATAGTGTAGCCATACCGGAATGCCGGTAATGGTTATGCTACTTTCAATTTCACAAGGGTAGACTGTTCCAGCCTTGACTGTGCATATTCCCTGGTAAGATGAAACGTGGTTTCATTGGCAGAGGGCAATTCATACATGGCTTCACTCAGCACTACTTCACAGATGGAGCGTAATCCGCGTGCACCCAGTTTGTATTCCATTGCTTTATCTACAATGTAGTCGATCGCTTCTTCTTCTACCTGCAAGTCAATATTTTCTACCTTGAACAGTTTCTTGTATTGTTTTACCAGTGCGTTTTTAGGCTCTGTTAAAATCAGTTTCAAGGTATCTCTGTCCAGTGAATTCAGATACGTTACCACTGGCAAACGTCCCAGTAATTCAGGAATCAGACCGAAGGATTTCAGATCAGTTGAGTTAATGTAACGCAGGATCTGTTTTCTGTTTTCTTCTTCTTTTTCCTTGTTAACGGTGAAGCCGATTGAATGCGTCTGTATTCTTCTGCTGATAATTCTTTCCACACCATCAAATGCGCCGCCGCAGATGAAGAGAATGTTTTGTGTGTTCAGTTTGATCAGTTTCTGCTCCGGGTGTTTACGACCGCCCTGAGGAGGTACCAGTACTTCTGTTCCTTCCAGTAATTTGAGGAGGCCCTGTTGTACGCCTTCTCCGCTTACATCACGGGTGATGGAAGGGTTGTCGCTTTTACGGGCAATTTTATCAATTTCATCGATGTAAACGATACCGCGTTCAGCAGCTTCCACATCGTAGTTACATACCTGTAACAAACGGCTGAGGATACTTTCCACGTCTTCGCCCACATAACCTGCTTCAGTAAATACGGTGGCATCTACAATCGCGAAAGGAACGTTTAATTGTTTGGCGATAGATTTAGCCAGGAGGGTTTTACCGGTACCGGTTTCACCTACCATGATGATGTTGGATTTTTCAATTTCCACTTCATCATCACCTATTTGCTGATTGAGTCTTTTGTAGTGGTTATATACCGCTACAGCCAGTATTTTCTTTGCATCATCCTGTCCGATTACGTATTCGTCCAGGAATTTTTTCATGTCAATAGGTTTGGACACTTTAGGTGCGAAGTTCGGCGCTACGGCAGCAGCAGCTTTCTTGCCCGGAGGAAATAGCTCCTGGTCAATTATTTCCTGCGCATTGGCTACACAGTTTTCACAAATGTGTCCTTCTGCGCCAGCTATCAATATCTGCACTTCTTCTTTAGAGCGGCTGCAAAAGGAGCAACGAATTTTTGATTCTTTCATTTCGGAATAGATTATTTTTCTACGAAACTGTCATTGCCTGCAATGGTAATGCAGGGTTACAAATTTACACTAAATAGCCGAAAGCATAAGTCTTATTAGCGTAAAGCTTAAAGCATAAAGCTCAAAGCTATCGTAGCGAATGATCGTAGCGATATGTATTAAAAATCCGCTATATCATTCGCTACGATAGCTTTGAGCTTTATGCCTTGAGCTTTAAGCTTTTACTGTGGTGTATCCAGATTTTTCTTTGGATTTTTCTGGAGTACGTCATCGATGATGCCGTATTCTTTCGCTTCATCCGCAGTCATCCAGTAGTCACGGTCAGAGTCTTTTTCTACTTTTTTCACCGGCTGTCCGCAGTGACCAGCAATGATTTCGTTCAGTTCCTTTTTCAGTTTAACGAACTCACGTGCAGTGATTTCGATATCTGAAGTCTGGCCTTCTGCACCGCCATGAGGCTGGTGAATCATTACACGGGCATGTTTCAGTGCGGTACGTTTTCCTTTAGCACCAGCTACCAGCAATACAGCGCCGAAAGAGGCCGCCATACCGGTACAGATAGTAGCGATTTCAGGAGAAACTACCTGCATGGTATCGTAGATACCTAAACCAGCATACACACTACCACCGGGGCTGTTGATGTACATCTGGATATCGCGGGTACGGTCAGAAGATTCCAGGAACAGCAACTGCGCAGTAATAACATTTGCTACGTAGTCGTTCACGGGATCTCCGAGGAAAATAATACGATCAGCCATCAACCTGGAGAAAACGTCCATCTGTTGCATATTCAACTGACGCTCTTCAAGAATGTAAGGAGTCAGGCTGTTTAACTGGTGGCTTTTAGCGTAACTATCTACTACCAGGCTGCTGATTCCCCGATGCTGGATGGCATATTTTCTAAATTCATTATTAATGTTCATGATGGTGATGTTTATGAGGTAAATTAACAAAATCTTCTGCTTTGATTTCCTCTTCTTTCACGTTCACCTTTGCTTCAGCCCAGTCAAATAACTTGGCAGTGATCATTTCACGGTAAGTCTGGTCTACAAATTTTTCATCCTGTAACAGGCGATCCAGGTAGCTGTCTAACCATTCTGCTCCATCAGCAGCGGCGCCGCCATAGTAGCCTAATACTTTCTGTTTGGCATTTTCTTTCAGTTCTTCGAAAGAAACTTCCAGTTTATTTTCTTTAACCAGTTTATCGCTGATCAGTGTCCAACGTAATTGGTGGTCGAAACTCGGGAATTCTTTTTCAGCTTCTTCCGCAGTTTTTGGTTTTTCACCGCCTACCTGCAGCCAGCGTTTGAGGAAATCCTTTGGTAAATCTATTGGCGTTTCATGCACCAGTACCTCAAACAAGTCGTTGTGAAGGTGATTACGGCTTTCAGAATCCCAGTATTTTCCGATTTCTTCTTTCAGTTTAGCGCGGAAAGCTTCTTCAGTAGTGATTTCATCTCCCGGATAAACTTCTTTGAAGAACTCTTCATTCAGTTCTCTTTTCTCAATCAAACCAACTTTGGTAATGGTCAGTTTGAAATATTTATTGGCTGCTTCTTTATCAGTAGCTTCAAAGCCCAGATCTTTCAGGATCCAGCCCAGACGCTGCTCATCAAAAGAGGTAGCTAATTGGAATACGATGCTGTCATCGTTCTTTTTACCCTGCAGTTCTGCCTGGATAGCAGGTGAAAAGTATTTTACCAGTAAAGCATTTTCTTTTACAATACCGCCTTCTACTACATTGCCTTGTGCATCTGCTTCTTCGAATTTAACGTTAATCACGTTATCTTCTGAAGTAATTGTTTCAGGTTCTGTTGTTTTACCACCTTTCAGCTGTAAGCGCTGAATTTCGTCGTTTACCATTTCTTCGGTAACGGCTACTTTATATTTGGTAAGGGTGGTTTTGTTGGTTTCAAGCGGAGTAATAGCGAAGGAAGGTTTCAGACCAACTTCAAATTCGAAGGCGTAATCAGCAGGTTTGCTGAAATCCAGATCTTTTGCTGTTTTGTCCAGAGACAGTGGCTGGCCGAAGATTTCCAGCTTCTCAGTCTGTACATAACCCATCAACTCTTTCTCAACAGTTTTCAGGATTTCATCACCAAAGATAGCCTGACCGTGCATCTTCTTAACCATGCCTGCAGGTACCATTCCTTTACGGAAGCCTGGTATGTTCGCATTTTTGCTGAATTGCTTTACTGCTTTGTCAAAATTAGGAAGGTAATCTTCCTGGCTCACTTTCACAGTGATCTTATCGTTCAATAAACCAATGTTTTCTCTCGTAACGGTTGCCATAATTGAATTGTATAAAAGTGTTCTTTAAGAAGCAATAATGATTCCTTGTTTATTTTTCTGCCATGAAGTCACAACGGCAAGTAGGAATGGCAGGAAACTTTATTTGAATAAAATCAGGTGAAACTGTGTCTGAACAAGACAGAAGTGACAATGAAAGTGAGGGAGAGCATAGCATTATCACGTTGCCATATTGACGCATTGCCACATAATATTATATGTGCGGGTGGATGGAACGCATGCCGTGAAGCAGTAGATCCTATCGCTGGCCTGTTGACCGCTTTCTCCACATCCGCGCGTTTTCGTACCGTATCCTAATCTAACCTTTTTCAAATATAAACAACTAGTTATCAGTTAGTTGTAGATATCGTTCAACTTTATGATCGCGCGAAGATAGCTAATTTTATTCTGTTTTCAGGCTAATTCTGCTGTAAATGAGCACGAGAGAACGATGACCGTTTACCTCGTGTTTACGCTACCTTTGCCACGCTTCAACCAATCATGGATCAGGTTGAAAACCTGGGGATAGTGTAAGTTTTAAGTATAAAGTTTAATCAATCTATAAGGAAGAATGCTACAGATTTAAGCCTGGAAGCTGCCGGAAGGCTGCATCACGGATATCGATGCTATGCTTAACACCGGCTTAGTACCTATAGAAGCAGTGCATCAGAGGTGGACTTGATGTGGACTTGATGTGGACTTGATGTGGACTTGATGTGGACTTGAGGTGGACTTGATGCGGACTTGATGTCTGGATGTATAACCGTTTTCAACCCGGTCCCCAATCATTTAACATGATAAATTGATCGCATCGTTATTACTATATTTTTGGCGTCTGAGCGTTGACGAATAAAAGAATGTCAGAGTAAAACAGGCATGCACATGCCTTTTGAAGGAGGAAGGGTACTAATCATGATTTTCGGGAGCAGGTGAAAATCAAAATGTGCGGATGAAGGGACTCGAACCCCCATGCCTCGCGGCACCAGATCCTAAGTCTGGCATGTCTACCAATTTCATCACATCCGCAAAAAATTTAAGAACTTCCTTTTTTAAACAGGATCCGTGCCCGGAGGCTGCGAAAATACCTGGTTATTTAGCTCAAAAAGGATTGCAAAGGTATTGTTTTTTGCGAATTAACAAAATCATTTATAAGAGAACTTTACCAATCTTTCTGTGCTGATTTTAAAAAAAATTAGAATTAAGCTGCTTAAATTGGAGAGCAATTATTGTAAAAGTCTATCTGATGCTATGGCTAAAACCTTTTTCGAAGAACTAAACAGTGCAAGTGCTACCGGTGTAGCCTATAAAAATATCAACCTGAAAAAGGCTGCTCTGGCCTATTTCGCTAATACCGGCAACGCCACTATTGCGGATCTGTGTAAAGAACTGAACCTGAGCACCCCTAAGGTCACCAACCTGGTTAATGACCTGATTGTAGACGGGTTGGTAATGGATTACGGCAAAATAGAGTCTACCGGCGGCCGCAAACCCAATCTGTATGGCCTGGTGCCGGATTCGGCCTTCTTTATCGGGGTAGACGTAAAACAGGACCACCTCAACCTGGGCTTGTCGGATCTGCATAAAAACCTGGTCACCACGGTAGAGGGCCTGCCCTATGAACTGGATAATACAGCCGCTTCGCTGGAACAGCTATGTCTGCTCATCAATAACTTTATTGAAGGCCTCACTGTACCCAGGGAAAAAATTCTCGGCATCGGTATCAATATCGCCGGGCGTATCAACTACGCTACCGGCTACAACTATAGCTTGTTTTATTTTGATGAAAAGCCGCTCAGCGAAGTCATTGCCGCAAAAGTAGGTATCCGGGTTTTTCTGGAGAATGACTCCCGCGCCATGGCCTATGGCGAGTTTTGCTCCGACCTCGTCAATGGTGAACGTAACGTACTGTTCCTGAACCTGGACTACGGTATCGGTATGGGCGTGCTGATAAACGGAGAACTCTATTACGGTAAATCCGGCTATAGCGGGGAAGTTGGGCATATTCCTATGTTTGACAATGAAATTATTTGTCACTGTGGTAAAAAAGGCTGCCTGGAAACAGAAGCCTCCGGCTGGGCACTGGTAAACATGTTCCGTCAGAAGCTGGCAACAGGATCCTCTTCCATGCTTTCCCGTACCCATCAGTCGGCAGAGGATATTCACCTGCACGATATTATTGAAGCGGCCAACCATGACGATATGCTGGCGATAGAGCTGATTGCTAAAGTGGGAGAGAACCTGGGCAGAGGCGTGGCTTTGCTGATGAATATTTTCAACCCCGAACTGGTGATTCTCGGCGGAGCCCTGGCGGCTACGCAGGATCATATCCGCCTGCCCATCAAAAGCGCAATGAAGAAATACTCCCTCAGCCTGGTTAGCAACGACTCCAAGCTGAAGATGTCAAGTCTGGGAGAACGCGCCGGTATCATCGGGGCCTGCCTGCTGGTAAGAAACAAAGTATTAATAAGTTAATTTGAATAAGGCCGGGTTTTGGTTAACTTTATTCTTCACCTGAATTCCAATTTCTTACCCTAAAAAGATTTGTTATGTCTACTACATTAACGGCCTACCTCGTTTTTAACAACAACTGTCGGGAAGCAATGAATTATTATCATGAAATATTGGGTGGAGATCTTAAGATCATGACCATGGGCGACTCTCCCATGAAAGATCAAATGCCCCCTGATGCGAAAGATCTTGTCATGCACGCTTATTTACAAACTCCCGGTTTTGATCTGATGGCTTCTGATGGAATGGTGGGAGTACCTCCTGTAAATGGTGATTCTGTGCAATTAGCGCTGGGCGTAACTTCTGTTGAAGACGCAGATCGTCTGTTTAGTAAACTGTCTGAAGGTGGAACAATTCAAATGCCTATCCAGGAAACATTCTGGGCACACCGCTATGGTCAGCTGGCAGATAAGTTTGGGATTCACTGGATGGTGAGTTACAACAAGCCGATGCCGATGTAGCTGTTAGCTTTTAGCAAAATGCAGCGGAGAACATAGTATATATGTTTATCTCCGCTGCATTTTGCTAAAAGCTAAAAGCTAAAGGCTAAAAGCGATTTCTCTATTTCTTCTTTCTGAAAAAGGAGAATAATCCTCCTCCTCTCAGTTGATTTTTTTTGGCTGCTGCCGGCTGAAATCCGGGATCACTAGCCACAATCAGATCAATCAGTTTTTTACAGGCGCCAATATCTCCTTTTGCTTCGTAAGCCAATGCCATAATGTACCTGATCGAGGATGCTTCTGTGTCCCAGGCCCAGTTATTACCGGCGTATATGTTCACACATTGCGTACCATAGGTGATACATTCGTCATACTCCTTTTCACCCAGCCAGGCTTCTGCCATAAAAGCGTATACCCCAAACCGGTAGTTTGGTGAGTTGTCTGCCGCATCGCCGGCAGCCATGATTTCCAGTGTTTGCTGCATATCGGCAATAGCCGCTTTATACCGGCCCAGCTTTAATGCAGCCTTTCCCCTGAAGTAGTAAATTTTCATTTGTGAGATGACCGGCAGTTGAGGTACTCCGCCAATGGAAATACGATTGTTGATAGCGCCAATACAATGTTCATATTGCGCATTATCAAAGTAGAGGTACATCAGGTTGAAGTAAGCGTCACTGTCATCCGGTTTCTCTACCAGGTGGCTTTCCAACGCCAGTATACGCTCTGACAGATCGTCTTCGCTATTGGTTCTGATAAAGGCGCGACCGGTTTTAATACGGTCAATATTATACGTAATGGTATTGCGATCGTACGTTTCCAACTCTTCCATGTCGCGGGCAATCCAGCTATTGTATTCCGACAGTATTTTTTCGTACAGGTCCAGTGCTTCTGTATGCCGCTCCAGTGTACAAAGGTCATCTATTATGCGTTCGTGAATAGATACATAGTACATCAGGGGCAATACGGTTGTGAAATTTTCGAGTATGGTACTGCGGTCGTCAATTGCTTCTGCCAGTTTACCCATGCTGTGATACGCGTCGGCCCTGGATTCGAGCTGTTCCCAAAAGGGCGACATATTGTAACCGATGGTATGTACATGTACGGCTTCTACAAAAATGCCTCCTTCATATAATGCAATGCCGTAGTTGTTACAGCACATCGCAAAATGATGTGGGTGGCCGGCGTAGGAGCTACCGGTATTTTCATACCAGTAGGCATGATAAATATCAAAGGCTTTCTTATAAATAAATCTTTTCAATGGAATCGCAAACTGTTTGGCGCTGCTATCTTTTTCCAGTTGTATAATTTCACTGAAAATAACACCGGCTGCATACCAGTCGTAGGGTACGTTATGCTCAATATCCGGCCATTGCTCCGGGAATTGTCCTGTTACTTTATAGCTGGTGTAATACCATCTTACAATGCTGAATGGATAAGGGTGGATGGCCAGTGATTTTTCATACCAGGGAAGCGCTTCCTGGTAGCTGCCAATATTAAAAAAGGCCGTTGCAGTGTAATGGTAGAAGTAAGCTTCTTCCGGATACTGAGCGATATATCGTTTGCCGGTAGAAATCTGTTCCAGTGTACCTTCATCATCATCCTCTCCAAAAAACTGCTGCCAGAACTCAGTGGTGCCCTTACAAAACTCCCTGGCCAGTGCGGCATGACGCACGCCGTCTGTCAGCAGTTGCTGTACATGTTTGAGCAGGCGCAGCATTTCTTCTTTGGTGTTTTCTCCCGAGCTGATCATTATTTGCAGCATGGCCGCTGCAAAGTCGTAATCAGCCATATCGAGTGCAAACCAGGTGGTAGACAGCAACCGGTTGTTATATACGGTGCAGTCAAATGCCAGCTTATAGTACTCGAGTGCTGCGGGCCTGTTTTCCGTATGATAGTATACGTCTCCAATGCGGGTATAGCACTGGAACCTGGCTACATTGAGCTGTGGCAAATCGTCGGCATAGAGCGACTCATATACCTGCAGATTCCGGTGCATATCGGCCAGTGCCTTTTCTGTTTCATTTTTCAACACCCATACCTGGAACCGGTAGAGTAATGCTTTGGTGGTCAGTTCCTCATCGCCACCGGCAATCAGGATATCACAATCGTTGATGGCTTCGTCTCCCTTATCGGCCATTACGTTGGCGCCCATATAAGCCCGGTGTACCCTTGCCTGTGTATGGGCAGGTTCCAGGTCCAGCACCTGGCTGAACGCCTCGTAAGCGGCTTCGTACATAGCGGTGGCAAGGTCACGGTTGTCGGTGGCCTTGGCATTTTCCAGCTGGGATAAGCCCAGCAGCTGCCAGCCCCGGACCTCTCCGGGGTTGTCTTGTAAGTATATTTCCAGCTTCGTTATTGCTTCGGTATATGCCTGCTCATTGTACAGCCTTTCCAGTTCGTCTAAATGCATATGCTGTTAATTAGGACGTGTAATTTATTAATTATGGGCCACGATGATAAATAAATTCTGAATAGTTCCGTCCGAAGATTTATATTTAAAGACCATTTATTATCAGCCAGAAACATCCAAATCCTTTGCCATGAAAGCAATAGCAGTATTGTTATTACTCCTGTGTAATACAGTCGTATATGCACAGGAATGTGATTGCAGGAAGAAATTTGACAGCGTACAGGTCTATCTCAGGAAAAATTATGTAGGATTTATTGACAAGGTAACCCCTGTTACCCAGCAAACTTATGCCGCAATGGTGGCAAAACTACAGTTACAGGCGGCTACGATCAGGGGGGCCACACATTGCCTGCTGCTGGTCAACAGGTACCTGCGTTTTTTTAAAGATCAGCATCTTACACTGCATATCGGCTATACGCCGATAGTCGAAAAAATAACACTCAGTCAGCTACAGCTGGACCAGCTGCAAAAGCAACCCATTACAACCGTTGCCGGCATTTACGAGGCCGACCATCTTTATAAGATAGCCCTGGTAAAAAATCCCCGTGGATTACGCAGTTATGCAGCAGTGATCCTCGAATCCTCTGTACCTGACTGGAAACCCGGAGAAGTGATCTTCGAATTGGCTGCCAGTGGAACAGATAAGTTTGATGTTATCAGCTATCAGCAACATCGGGTTGACTTTGATACGGTGACTATCAATAAACAACGCGATGGGTTGTCTGCGCTTGGCTGGCAACGACCTGGCAGCACCCGCCCGCCTGTTGTCCGGGAAACACCTGCATTTGGTGATATGCCCACTGCCGCTTTCTTTTTCAGGCAGATGAATGATAGCACGGGCTATCTGCGCATCGGTAGTTTTGACGCGACTGATTATTACCAGGTGGATTCCGTACTCAACGCCAATGATGAGTACCTGCGGAAAAATACTAACCTGGTAATTGATGTCCGTGATAACGGGGCAGGTACAGATAAACTGACAGAACGGCTCCGCCCTTTGCTGTACACACAGCCGGTAAGAATTATCGGGTCAGATTTTTATGCGACCCCGGATAATATTAAATCCTGGAGCCACCTGCTGGATGAACAGGCAGGAAAGCTGCCCGATGAATACCTGGAACAGTTGCGGAATATGATCCATCAGGGCGATGGTTTGCAGGGCCGCCTGGTAAGTATGGGACCGGATGAAAACATGATCCTGCCTTCTCCATTGCCCGTTCCCGCTAAAGTAGCGGTGATTATTAACGGCAAGTGCAGTAATACCGCAGAGCAATTTTTACTGGAGGCAGTGCAGAGTAAAAAAGTGAAGATGTTTGGTACCTCTTCTGCCGGAGCATTGGATTATGCGAACGTAAATGTGGTGAAATATACTATGCCGGACTTCTCGATTGACTACCCCGTAACCCGGTCCCGCAGGGTGGCTATGGGGCAAGGCATTGATAACAAAGGTGTTCAGCCGGAAGTGAAACTGGATTTTCGCAGTCCCGGATGGCTGGAAGAAATCGTGAAAAAATTATAATGCAATAGTCGTTAAGAACGGGTTAACACTTGAGAGTACATTATTAGTCATCTTTACCTCAACAAAGCATATGCTCACGCATATATGAGGGTTTAAAAATAGTAACAATGGTAGAAAAACTGCCTCACAATTCTTTGTGAGGCTTTTTTCTTTTAAAACATCTTCTGCTGCAGTATATCTGTCAGTATATGAGTAAGTTCGTGTAAACTGTTTGGCTTGGTCAGAAAATAAGATGCACCCAATTCACGGGTCTCTTTTTTATCCAACTCGTGAGAAGAAGTGGTATAGATGATTACAGGAATATGCTTTAAGTGACCCAGCTGTTGTATTTCAGCCAAAAACTGCTTCCCGTCTACCCTTGGCATATTGAGGTCCAGGAATATTAAATCAGGTATCAGGTGATTGTTTAACTTGATTAATGCATCTTCCCCGTTTATAGCTTCATGGTAAATAATATCTGGCGCCAATTCTTTTAATACTTCACCAAATATCATTCTATCGTCTATATCATCATCAATTAAAAGTACTGAGGTATATTTACAGCTATCAGGCATATCATTTTTGAATAGGGACAAATCTATGATTTTGTTGTTATTTTATTATCATTATAATTCAGTTTAGCCAGCCGTTTTGGAATGAAATGTGCATGAACCCGGCAAGGATGCTGTTTATGAATGATATTGGCTTTTAAAATTAAACAAGCTCAGGCAGATGAAGAAATTCTTTATGCAGCTTCCCTTGCCCCGGAAGTTGATGTTAATAGCGGTAATACCACTCGTCTGTCTTATTTATTTTGGGATAGAAGTATTCAATAAACAGAGTGCGGATATTGATACCATCGACAACCTGGTTCAGAAAGTAACCGCTGCTACCACTATCATGAAGGTGGCAGACGAAATACATATGGAGCGCAGAAACAGCGTAAACTATGTATTACAAACAGGAACACTCAATGATCTGCTTACCCAGCGGGCCAAAACAGATCTTGCAATAGATGCGGTCAAAGGTCGGCTGCTGRCCAGTGATAGCCGTTTCTTTCAATATTCCCTGTTAAATACACTCCCCAAAAAACGAAAAGATATAGACAATAAAAGTATGCCCCAGCGGGAAGTACTTGATTATTACTCTAATCTGATTTTCCGCCTGAATGACCTGGCCAATACCAATACACCGGATATTCCTGTATTGAAAGGGTTGCAGCAGGATATGAATGCGCAGTACCTGCTGGCACAAATGACGGCCTACCAGGGCATGATTCGTATGGATATTTACTATTTCATGCTGAAAAAGGAAGTATGGCCGGAAGACTTTGCCCGCATTGAGAACAATACGGATATGTATAATTCCCTGCGCGCAGAGCTGCTGGATAAGGCTACTCTCACCGTCGTAAAAGATTTTCAGAAGCTGGAAACGTCCAGTGAATATACCATCACGAAAGACTTTACTAACAGCACCATCGCGGCCCGTAAAATAGATACACTGTTTAATGCAGATTCGTGGTGGGATAATTCTTCGCTCGCAGTAGACCAGATCAAACAATTACAACGCACTATTATTGATAAAGTGGGGAGAGATGCCAGAGCCATCTCCAAAAAAGAGAATGACCTCAAAACCCGCTACCTTATTGCCATGGTGCTGATCGTGGTATTGGTCATTGTTTTTGTAATTGTCACCATTAAAAGTATTACTGATAGCCTGGAGTTATTACGGATTGCTGCCGTAAATATTGCCAAAGGCGTTCCCGGCTCAGCACCTGAAATGCATAGCCAGGATTCCATTGGCAGCCTGGCCCGCTCATTTGTAGCCATCGATCAAACCAGTCAGGAATTGGCTGTTGCAGCAGACAGTATTGGTAAAGGAGATTTTAATATAGATGTAAAGCCCCGCAGCAGCGGCGATTTGCTGGGACATGCCGTTGTACAGATGGCGGCAGATCTGAAAACATTGCGTTATCAGAACGACCAGAAAATATGGATTCAAACGGGGCTTAATAACATCAGTGAAACCTTACTGGGCGAAAAGGATCTGACCACGCTCAGCAGGGATGCATTGACGGATATCGTACAATATACGGGCGCACAAACAGGCGTGCTGTATATCAAATATGCAGCTGAACTCCATTTGTCAGCAGAATATGCTTTGTCGCCGGCCTATCCGGCACCCGCTGTGATCGAGGTAGGTAAAACATTGCTGGGACAAAGCGTGCTGCAAAGAACACCATTATACCTGCAGGAAGCGCCTAATGATTTTCTGCACATAGCCGGTGCTGCAGGGGCGGCACAACCCGGGTATGTACTCATCATTCCGTTGATTCATGCCGGTATTACAGAAGGGGTGATAGAAATAGCTTCTCTTTTTCCGTTTAAAGAAAATGTGATTGACTTTGCGAAACAGGCCGCAGTAAACATTGCCATTGCCCTGCAAAGCACGAGGAGTCGTACAAAACTGCAGGAACTGCTGGAAGAAACCCAGGCGCAGGCGGAAGAGCTGCAAACGCAACACAGCGAACTGGAAAGCATGAACGTAGAACTGGAGGCACAAACACAGAAGCTGCAGGTATCGGAAGAAGAACTGAAAGTGYAACAGGAAGAACTGATGCAATCCAACTCAGAGCTGGAAGAACGAAGCCGCCTGCTGGAAGAAAAGAACCAGATCATCGTAGAACGTAACCTGGATATACATAAGAAGGCAGAAGAGCTGGCACTCAGCACCCGGTATAAATCGGAGTTCCTGGCTAATATGTCGCATGAACTGCGTACCCCACTGAACTCTATCCTGTTGTTATCAAGACTCCTGTCAGAAAATCATGACCTGAACCTAAACGGCGACCAGATAGAATATGCACAGGTAATTAATAGCTCCGGTAAAGGCTTACTAACACTGATAGATGAAATACTGGATCTGTCGAAGATAGAATCCGGGAAAATGGAACTGGAATTTGGAAACGTATCAGTAGCTGATATCTGTTCCAATATGCAGGCACTATTTGAGCCTATTGCAAAAGAAAAAGGATTACAACTGATATTGCATACCGCCGATGGTGTGCCTGATACGATTGAAACAGATCAGGTGAGACTGGAACAGATTCTGAAAAATCTGTTGTCCAATGCGCTGAAATTTACCGCCCGTGGCAGCGTAAGGCTGGAGGTGCAAACAGCAGAGACTCCGCAAGCGATCCGCTTTGCAGTAAAAGATACGGGTATCGGTATACCGGAAGATAAACAACAGGTGATCTTTGAAGCTTTCCAACAGGCAGATGGATCTACCCGTAGAAAATATGGCGGTACCGGTCTGGGACTATCTATCAGCAGGGAGCTGGCCAAATTGCTGGGAGGACAACTAAGTGTGAACAGTGCCGCCAATCAAGGGAGTGAATTTTTCATTACTGTTCCCGTTACACGCAAAGCAACCACATTTGCCAAAGATTCTTTCGTACCGCCGTCACCGGTAGTAGAAGAAGAGCCAGCAATTATTTCAGATAAGCGCCGCTTCCTGTCGGCTACTATTCCGGAAGACATAAATGATGATCGTGGGTTAATTAGCAAAGGTGATCCCGTCATATTGATAGTGGAAGATGATACGCATTTTGCCAAAGCGTTGCTGGATTTCACGCATGCCAGAGGCTACAAGGGGATTGTTACTGTACGTGGAGATCAAGCGGCGGAAATGGCGCGAATCTATAAGCCTATCGGTATTTTGCTGGACATTCAGTTGCCCATAAAAGATGGCTGGCAGGTGATGGAAGAATTGAAAAATGATCCGCAAACAAGACCTATACCGGTGCATATCATGTCTTCCATGGAAGCTAAAAAAGAAAGCCTCCTGAAAGGTGCCGTAGATTTTATCAGCAAGCCGGTAGACATGGAAAGTATGCAGCTCATTTTCGAGAAGATGGAGTTTGTATTGCAACGTTCCGCCAAAAAAGTATTGATACTGGAAGAAAATGCAAAACATGCCAAAGCTCTGGCCTACTTCCTCAGCAACTACCAGGTGAGTTCTGAAATAAGTAACAGCGTGGCAGATGGTGTTTCCTTACTACAGCAAAAGGATGTAGACTGTGTAATCCTCGATATGGGTATCCCGGATGAAAAGGCCTATGAAGCATTGGAGATGGTGAAAGAAATAAAAGGGCTGGAAAATCTGCCTATTATCATCTTCACGGGCAAAAGTTTGTCGAAGGCAGAAGAGCAGCGCATCCGGCAATATGCAGATTCTATTGTCGTGAAAACAGCTCATTCTTATCAGCGTATGCTGGATGAGGTATCTCTTTTCCTGCACCTGGTATCTGAAAATGCACCGGCAGTAGCCGGAGGCAATGGCAAAATGGGCATGCTGAATGAAGTGCTGAAAGATAAGACGGTGTTGATAGCTGATGATGATGTGCGTAATATCTTTTCCTTAACCAAAGCGCTGGAAATGCACCAGATGAAGGTATTGTCTGCCGTTGATGGAAAGGAAGCATTGCAGCAGCTGAAGGAACATCGGGCAGATGTAGTGCTCATGGATATGATGATGCCGGAAATGGATGGTTATGATGCCATTGCGGCTATACGGAAACAACCGGAACTGAGAAACCTGCCGATCATTGCTGTTACAGCAAAAGCCATGATGGGAGACCGGGAGAAGTGTTTGCAGGCAGGTGCTTCTGATTATATTTCCAAACCAGTAGATGTTGACCAGTTATTATCCCTCCTACGGGTATGGTTATACGATAAAGCCATGAAATAATTTTATGGAACAGAAACAGGTATTAATAGTTGATGATGATATGCGCAACATTTTTGCGCTGAAAGCAGTATTGAAATCCAGGTCTATTCCCTGTTTATCAGCTGCCACGAGTGCAGAAGCGCTGAAGTTGTTATCCGCAGACCATCATGTAGGGGTGGTACTGATGGATATTATGATGCCGGATATGGATGGTTACGAAGCCATTTCCGCATTACGGGCCATGCCCTGGAACAGTCAGCTGCCGGTGATTGCAGTTACTGCAAAGGCCATGGTTGGTGATCGTGAAAAGTGTCTGGAAGCAGGCGCCGATAACTATATTTCCAAACCAATTGATGTAGATGAATTACTCGTACAGCTACAACAATATTTATCCATGTAAAAGTGAGCAGGAACCCGATAAGTGAGCCCGAAGTAAGTTTGTTGCTGAATGATGTACTGGAAAGGTATGGCTACGATTTTACGGAATATGCCCCCGCTTCTATTCACCGGCGGGTGAATCATCTGTATCATGCCGACCGCTTCCCGAGTTTTGCCGAATACCGTTACCGTATCATTTCTGATCCGGATTATGCGTTGCGTTTTGTGGAAGAGATCACCGTTAATGTAACGGAAATGTTCCGGGACCCCTCTTTCTATCAGGCTTTACGTACACAGGTGTTGCCCATACTGGCTACCTATCCGTTTATCCGTATCTGGCATGCAGGGTGTTCCACCGGGGAAGAAGTATATTCTTTTGCCATTCTGCTGAAAGAAGCCAGGCTGCTGCATAAAGCCGTGATATATGCCACAGATATTAATGCCAGTGTATTGGAGAAGGGCAGGAAAGGAATGTTCCGCTTATCGCAGATGCAGCAGTATTCCCGTAATTACATGGAATCTGGCGGAAGGGAAGATTTTTCTTCTTATTATACCGCCAATTATGAATATGCCAAATTCCGTGAAGACTTGGGAGAGAAGATCATTTTTTCACCGCATAACCTGGTAACAGATGGATCTTTCAATGAATTTCAACTGATCATTTGCAGAAATGTATTGATCTATTTTAATAAAAAATTACAGGACAGAGTACTGACCCTATTTAGTGAGAGTCTTGAGCAGCTTGGGTTTCTGGCATTGGGAAGCAAGGAGACGCTTAACTTTACCAGTGTGACCGGGAAGTTCAGACAACTGGAAAGCAAAGAGAAAATCTGGCGGAAGGTGCAACTGTAATGATGAAACAACAGCCCTTATGACAACAGCGCCGTATTTAATTGTAATAGGTGGTTCAGCCGGTGGGCTACAACCCATTTTAACACTATTGCCCGGATTGGCAGCTTCTCTCCATGCCGCTATTATTATTGTTTTACACCGGCAAAGCCATTACGAATCTGTGCTAACAGAATTATTATCTGCCAAATCACCGCTGCCGGTGAAAGAAGCGGCAGAAAAAGAACCACTGCAGGAAGGGGTCATCTACATTGTACCGGCAGACTATCACCTGCTGATTGAAACAGATCATACCTTATCGCTCGATGATTCGGAGAAAGTGAATTTCAGCCGGCCAAGTATAGATGTTACTTTCAGTTCCGCCGCATTGGCTTATGGGAGCAATATGACTGCGTTACTGCTTTCAGGCGCCAACACAGACGGCACAGAAGGATTAATAGACGTACATGAAGCGGGAGGTACCACCGCCGTGCAGGACCCAGCTACAGCAGATGTGGATTATATGCCCCGGCAAGCCATTGAAATGGCCCCGGTAGATGTTATCCTGCAGCCTTCGGAGATGGCTGCATTTATTAACGGAATAGCCGGGGTATGATTATTGTTCCATTAGGATTTTTTAAGGAAAAGCCCAGGCAGCATTTTCCCCTGTACCTACCGCCATAAACAAGCTTGACGTATGATTTTAATTGTAGATGATAAGCCGGAGAACATACTGTCTATCAGGAAGACGCTGGAACTGTATCAGTTTGAAGTAGATGCTGCTTTATCCGGAGAAGAAGCGCTCAGGAAAATATTGAAACATAGTTATACACTTATCATCCTGGATGTGCAAATGCCCAGCATGGATGGTTTTGAAGTAGCAGAAGCGTTGTCTGGCCACAGTAAAGCGAAAGATATTCCCATTATATTCTTATCAGCAGTTAATAAAGACAAAAGGTTTATTGTAAAAGGATATGATTCCGGTGGTATTGACTATATCACCAAGCCGGTAGATCCGGATATCCTGCTGATGAAAGTAAAAACTTTCTCCCGGCTTTATCAGCAATCCCTGGAGCTGAAACAGATGCATCAGTCACTCAAAGAAGAAGTAGAAGTGCGGAAACTGGCGCAGGAAGCACTGATTGCACATCAGCAACAGGTAAATGAAATGCTGGAACAAAAGGTAAGGGAAAGAACAGAAGAACTGAGAGAAATCAATAAGTCACTGGAAGCCAGCAATCATGATCTGCAGCAGTTTGCCTCTGTGGCCTCCCATGACCTGAAAGAACCCTTACGGAAAATACAGTTGTTCGGAGCTATTTTAAGAGATAAGTTTTTACATACGGATCCTAACGCCCTGTCGTATATGGAACGTATTGTAGGGTCTTCAGAACGCATGGCAAAGCTGATTAATGACTTATTGAACTATTCCCGTTTATCAGTAACAAGCATATACGAAATAACCGACTTTAATGAAATGGTCAAAGAGATTCTCAGCGACCTCGAATTGATGATTTCAGAACGGGATGCGGTGATATCTGTGGAAAAAATGCCCCAGATTGAAGCGGTCCCGGGGCAGGTAAGGCAGGTATTTCAGAATATTATCAGTAATGCACTGAAATTTTCCCGCAAAGACATTTCCCCTGTTATCCATATTACCGCCGATGTGGTCACTGATTTAAACCCGGAAAGTGCCGCCTTTACAGGGGGGCAGTATTGTCGTATTGTGATCCGTGACAATGGAATAGGATTTAATGAGAAATATCTCTCCAAAATATTTACCATTTTCCAGCGCTTACATACCTCAGAACTCTATGAGGGTACCGGTATAGGCTTAGCCATTGCCAAAAAAGTAGTTGATAAACATGGCGGCATTATTACGGCCAGCAGTAAAGAAGGAGAGGGGGCAGCATTTGTGATTGTATTGCCGCTGAGACAAGGGAAGAATAACTAAAAACAAAAAAGCCTGTAAATCTTACGATCTACAGGCTTTATACCGTGGAGGATATCGGACTCGAACCGATCACCTCAAACATGCCATGCTTGCGCTCTACCAGATGAGCTAATCCCCCGTATTTCAAATTTCCCCTTTCGGGAGTGCAAAAATATATTTTTTCCTGATAACACCAACATTTTATAGGAAATCTTTGAAAATTCCTTCTACTGTATCCTTTAGATCTTTCAGCAGCAAGGGTTTTCGGAGCAATTTAATTACCATTGGATTGGCGTTGGTGCGGGTAATATCGCTATAATCCAGGGAAGATGACACCATTACGATATGGCATTGGGACTTAATTTTATGCGGATAGGCGTCAAACGCCTGCAGGAATTCAAATCCATCCATCTCCGGCATTTGTATATCCAGCAGGATGACAGTAGGCGGAATTTTAGGTAAGGTAATATTGGAAGATAAGAATTCAAGCGCCTTGTTGGCATTTACAAATGAAAGCACCGTTCTGCTGATTTGTTGAAATCCGATCAACTTCTCATGCAGTAATAAATCAATCTCGTTGTCATCTATCAATATGACACGCAGGTCAGGTATCGAATTCATTTCTGTTGGGGATGGTAATTTCAAATTGGGTGCCTTCGCCATATTTAGACTCTACATTAATTGTTCCGCCTATTTTGCTTAGCGCTTCCTTAACAATATATAAGCCAATACCACTGCCCGGTTTATTATTG
>NZ_JBFTSK010000047.1:0-62438 GCF_056399985.1 Chitinophaga sp. 01L420 | reverse complement strand
GCGCCATACATTTCCCAGACAGAGAAATCGAAACAATAGGAATGGAAAAGTGTCCAGGTATCTTTTTCAGAGAAGTCGAACAGGTTTTTATCGTTGAATAAAAGTCTGACTACATTCCGGTGTTCAATCATTACGCCTTTAGGCTGACCGGTAGACCCGGAAGTATAAATGATATAGGCAAGGTCCTGCGGTTGCACGTCAACAGGTGTGAAGGTTACTTCATCTTCCAGTTGATCCATGAAAATAACGGTGCCGGCGTAGTTGAATGCAGGATCAATGGTCGCCTGTGTGATTAATAACGGGGTGCCGCTATCTTCCAGCATATAGCTGATACGGTCTGCCGGATAATCGGGATCCATGGGAAGATAGGCGCCACCTGCCTTTAATATCCCCAGCAGGGCGGCGATCATGTCGGGGCTTCTGTCCAGCAGGACCGCGATAATAGGATTTTTAGCAGTTGGCAGCTGGGTTCTGATAGCAGCAGCTACCTGGTTGGCTTTTGTATTCAGTGCTGCATAGTTCATTTGATGGTTGTCCCATACCAATGCCGGTGCATCCGGAAATTTGTTAGCCTGTTCTTCAAATAGCTGATGCAAACATTTATCTGTTGGATAGCGGGCTGACATATTGTTGTTTCCCGTCAGTAGCCGTCGTTTTTCCTCTATTGTGAGGATGTTGATGTCCGACAGTTTTTTGTCGGGCGATATGCTGACCTGCTGTAACAGATTTACATAATGCTGCAGGAGGGCCTGAGCAGTTGCTTCATTGAATAGATCGGTACTGTATTCAAGATCTAAATCAATATTGGATCCGGTTTTAACGCCTTCCAGCAACAGGTCAAACTTACTGGTACCGCAAATATCTTCCACGGGGCTGAGGATGGCGTCTGCCAGTTGCAGCTCTTCTCCTTCGTCATACCGGAAAGCAAACATGACATCGAACAGCGGATTGCGGCTCACATCTCTTTTGAATTCCAGTTGTTCTATCAGGAGTTCAAAAGGATACTCCTGGTTTTTTAAGGCGTCTATACTGGTTTGCTTTACCTCGGCGAGGAAAGCTTTAAACGTTTTTTGGCCGGAGGGATAGGATCTCAGTGCCAGGGTATTGATAAATACGCCCAATACATTGTCCAGTTCTGTCCGGGTACGGCCGGCTACCGGCGTACCGACTACGATATCTTCATTACCGGAATACTTATATAGCAATACATTGAAAGCTGCCAGTAATAACTGGTTGATGGTACAACTCAGTTGTATGCTGCGTGTGTGTAGTTGTCGGGAGATGTTTTCCGGCAATGCAAGTGTTATTCTGTTCCCGTTAAAGGATTTTGTTGCCGGTCTTGGGTAGTCAGTTTGTAAAGAGAGTACGGGCGGTTCCTGTGAAAACTGCTGCAGCCAATAGTTTTGCTCCTCCTGCATACTGTCGGAAGCGAGCATATTATTTTGCCATACCGAAAAATCTTTATACTGAATGGTTAAAGGCTCCAGACTTTCCCCGTTATAAAGCAGCTCCAGTTCTTCCATAAATACCGCATCAGAAATACCATCAGAGATGATGTGATGCATATCGAAGAGGAGCAGTTGCTTCGCATCGCCGAAATCATATACGTGGGCTCTCAGCAGAGGTGGCGCCGACAGGTCAAACGGACGGATGAATGATTGTATCAGCTGTGTTTGTGCTGTTGCCGCTGCTTTTGTATAACCAACGCGGAAAGACATAGCGGTTTGTATGATTTGCACGGGCATGCCATCCCTCATTTCAAAGGCTGTTCTCAGTGCCTCGTGTCGTGCGATCAAATCCGTAAAGCATTTTTCCAGGCGTTCGATATCGATCCTTCCCTGCACCTGGTAAGCGCTTGGCATATTATAGCTGTTTCCTGCGCCTTCGAGCTGCTGCAACAGGTACAGGCGTTTTTGAGAAGAAGATTGTGGGTAGTAATCTCTTTCGGGGATCTTTACCAGTTCCCGCGTGGTAACAGATTGTTTGTTGTCCAGGAGTGTGGCTACATCTCTTAATACGGCAGCACGGAATACCTCACTGAACACCAGCCGGATACTGGTATGCTTATATACGATGTTAATAAACTGCCCTACTTTTAAGCTATGTCCGCCTAACTGGAAAAAGTTATCGGTAATGCTCAGATGTGGTATGCCCAGTAAATCCTGCCATATGCTGGCGACTAATTTTTCATGCGCTGTTTTGGGAGCTATATATACCTTATCAGATTCCGTTATCACGGTATCCAGCAGGGCTCTTTTATCCACTTTCCCATTGACGGTGAGCGGAATATTTTTCACGATGAACATCCTGTCCGGTATCATGAAGTGCGGCAGGGTTTTTCTGAGAAATGTGTACAGTGCGTCTGTTGTCGTGTTATCTTTGGTGACTACAAAAGCATACAGTGCTTTTTCATTCCGGCTTAGTTCTTTTATCACCACCGCCACATTTTGTATTGCTGTATGAAGGGTGAGCGCTATTTCAATTTCACCAGGTTCTATGCGATGGCCTCTTATTTTCA
Source organism: Chitinophaga sp. 01L420 (assembly GCF_056399985.1). Lineage (NCBI taxonomy): Bacteria > Pseudomonadati > Bacteroidota > Chitinophagia > Chitinophagales > Chitinophagaceae > Chitinophaga > Chitinophaga sp. 01L420. Next base: position 59,920 of record NZ_JBFTSK010000047.1, on the reverse strand, counting down.
CCTGGTCGTCTGCTCTTCCCAGGTATTCGATATTGCCGTCAGACAGCCAGCGTCCGATGTCTCCGCTGCGATATAGTAATGTATCCTTTTCAAAAGGAGAGGGGATAAATTTAGTGGCCGTTAATGCCGCGTTATTTAAATAGCCTTTTGCCAGGCCTGTTCCGGCAATATAAATTTCGCCCGGAACACCGGCAGGCATCAGTTGTTGTTGTTCATCCAGGATATAAACCTGCATGTTGCCGATAGGCTTTCCGACAGGTACATTCCTGCTGATATTTTTTGTTTCCTTAAAAATAGTTGTGCAGATACTGCACTCTGTGGGACCATAGGCATTGACGTATTCCTGTTCGTCCCGGAGGTTTAATTCCAGCCGTGGTATGGCGGGTTCGCCGGCGCTGATAAGCACCCTTACTTTAGCTAATGATGCTTTATTAAGATTACGCAGGTAGGAAGGAGGTATTATTAGCGCTGCAATATCGTTTTTGCACAGGAAATTAGAGAAGCGATCGAAATCAGCAATGATATCCTTTGATGCCGGGTATATGGTGGCGCCGGCATATAATGGCATGAATGTTTCCAGAACGGAACCATCAAAAGACAACGAGGCAAACTGGAGGAAATTTTCAGCAGACTTTATATTAATCTCCCTTAAATATTCCATCACCGTATTCAATGCTCCTGCATGTTTGATCACCGTACCCTTTGGCTGGCCGGTAGAGCCGCTGGTGTATATGATGTAGCTGGTATCATCGGGTGTATTTACCGGGAGCGGATTAAGCTGACTTTCTCCGGAATATGCCTGTTTGTCGATGTGAAGAAGATCGCCATCGAATGTTGGTGCATCAATATTGCTTTCGGTCACCAATAATTTAGCGCCGGAATTTTCCAGCATAAATTTTATCCGTTCTTCCGGATAAGCAGGGTCGATAGGGAGATAGGCCGCCCCTGATTTAAGAATGCCCAGGATGGTAATCATCGCATTCGCTGACTTGGGGATGAGGAAGGCGATGATGTCGTTGGGCTTTACTTTATAAGTATTCCGGAGATAATGCGCCAACGTGTTGGCTTGTGTGTTCAGAGTGGCATAAGTGAGCTGTTGCGTTTCAAACACAACGGCCATATTTTCCGGGTATGCAGCAACCGTTTTTTCGAATTGCGTCACCATTGTTCCCGGGTATGTTGTGGTTCCGTATGGCTGATTAAGCAACGCAGCTTTTGCAGTGGATGTTATCACCGGCACCTGGTCAATAGTTTGCGTGGGTGACTGGACCAGGGTGGCAAGCAGCGATTGGAATTGCTCCAGGAACTGATCTGTATAATATTCATCCCAGTGGCCGATATTAAAATCAAAATTTACGGTAACATCTTCTGTTTGTGATTCCCGTATAAATATGGCCAGTGGTGATTTTTCCGCATGATGTGATACTACGGCGGTTGCTGTTTCGAAGTTATTAAACCGGGTGTTGTAGTTTACTTTTTCGAAAGAGATGGTAATGTCAAAAAGTGAATGCAAATCCGGTTGTTTGGACTTTGCTATCCTGATGATTTCATCAATCGGGAATTGCTGATGCACCATGTCCTGCCGGAAAGCATCCCGGATTTGAGGCAGTAGCTGCTCAAAGGTAAGGGAGGAGGCATAACTCATCCGGAAAGGCAGTACGCCTACAAACAGGCCCAGGGTTTCCAGGAATGCGGCATTGTCCCTGTTCCGTACAGGTACACCGATAACGAGATCATTGTTGCGGCTGATCCGTGAGAAATAGGTGTAAAATATGCCCAGGAAAACATGGAAGGTGGTAACATTATTCCGCGAGGCAAGCAAACGTATGCTTTCGTAAAACTGGTTGTCTATCGACACTGATTTCCGGATGCTGCTGATCAGGAACTCCTCTTTTTTTGTGTCCCGGATGCCTGCGGAGAGTTCGGGAGGTACTGTTGAAAACCGCTGCTCCCAATATGTTTTATCCTGTGTGAATGCGGATGAGTATGTATACGCCTGATCTGCCTGCACATAGTCGAGATAGGAAAACGTGGTATCAGAAGAAACGGGTGTGCCTTCTGACAGCGTTTCATATATGGCCGATAGTTTACTGACCATCAGTGGAATGCTCCAGCCATCTACAATTGTATGGTGCATTTTAACATACCAGCACCAGGAGGTAGGGGACTGTTTTAGCAATGCAAATGTATACAGCTTGTTTTCGGTGAATGGCAGAGGCGAAACGGATTGCCTGTTCATCCATTCCTGACAGGCTTTCTGGCTATTTTCCTGGTTTGAAAAATCCAGGAAAGAAAAGATGGAGGCATCAGCAGCAACAGCTGGTTTTATTAAAAGCCGGGGTATGCCATCTATCTCTTCAAATCCGGAACGGAGTACATCATTTTGCGCAATCAGTATATAGATGGATTTTTCGAATAAACTAACATCTATACTTCCGTGTATGTGCGTATACACACATACATTGTATATGGCGGATTGCAGAAATAGTTTCTGTTCAAACCAGATGGCTCTTTGGTTAGCAGGAAGGGAAAACATATCTAAAAATTTGACACAAGTGACTATAATAGTGTAATATGGTAATTCTAAAAAGTGATAAAAAAGTTAAGTCTGAATTAAGTTTAAGAATGATGTTTTTTGTTATTGCTGGCATTCATACAAAGAGGGAATCATATCTTTTATCATTGTTGACATCTGTTTGGGAAGTTGTCACTGATTAAATAGAAACCAAGGTCATTTTGAGTGTTGAATCGCCTTTGATAACAACAACTACTTAACGGTTTAAAAACAGGTTATAACCATCACTTTTCAGCAACAGTAATATGATTCAATGTTATGTTCAGGTACAAAAACAATCCCGGCGGAAGTAATTGTTTTTTGTTTGTCAGTAAACGCTTTATTGATGAGTTTATTGGCGATGTTCCCGATTAGAGAACAGGGAAAATATACTATAAATGCATTTCACCTCTTTTTATGATGCACAGGCATTTCTACCTAATTTAAAAATTAAATGAGTTAAACAATAAATGCAAAAAAGAATAATCCAGCTTACTTAGTTAACTAAGTGTTGGATGGAAAGCAAATAGATAAATAGAACACCACAATATTAATGATTATCAGGTCTGGGTTTCATTTCGTTGTGATTTTTTACAATAAAAGTTTTCAATAATTAGTTGATCCTGCGCTTGGTGGCGTGCCGGGCATAACAAAAATCAACTGCATGTTCCGTGTTAACGAGATATGTTACTACCTGGATAGTATTTCGATTTCTAAATGTAAAATTTTTTGTTGGAAGAAAAAATTGTCTTCATTTCTTTATAAAGTTTTTAACAATGATATATTGATGATCACTGCTTTAGTCCTGCATTTTGTRCATAAATATATTTGGGGGTGGCATGAATTTTAAATTGTTGCAACATGTAAAATAGCGCTTTTACGTTATAGGCGGAATTGTTCTATAATGCTATATTGCCGCAGTGATAACACAGGTGTGAGGGAAATATCTTAATAATCATTCCTTTTTACACGGAAATAGAAAAAGGTTACACCAGCACGATCTGAGAAGTGTAACCTTTACGTTGATAATATTTTTTCAATGCATCTCTCCGTGTGGGTTATTGATAGAGGTAGTTCAACGCAATGATATCATTGCTATTAAACGTACGGTTGCCACCGTTGGAACAGGCAAGCATCCATGAATCTGCATCGGGTGAACTTGGTGTTCCCGGAATATAAACAGCGCCAACGCCGCCATCACCTTCATCTATCGGATCACCACCGCAGCTGTAAGAGCGGTCCATGTAATCTGTATGACGCATACCAATGCAATGTCCGATTTCATGTTGAATAACGGACCCTACATATTGTACATTGGGATTGCTGCCATATGCATCAGGGTGTGTGTTCATTTGCACCAGGTTGTACGGATCTCCGTTATCAGTAGGGAAACCAGACGAGCCTAACGTGATATAACCACCGCTGGGGCCTTCATAAAAGCCTTTAATAGTAATATCAGCTGTACCGCTGGTGATGCGCTGAAACTGTATACGAAGATTCAGGGCATTATAACGTTGAATCGCCAGGTCGGTGCCTTGCACAAACGCGGTGCCCAGACTGCTAACCTTTACTTTGATAATACGTGGTAAGCCATATACCGTGTTATCGGTATTGTATTGTTCTGTTTTGGCTACTCTTACCTTGCGGGTAACATCTTTCTTTGAAAGGTCCTTTGTACTCAGGAAAATATCTCCTTCTACAAGGTAGCCATCGTTTACTGCATGTACATTTCTGGTGCTGAATCCTTTCGCTTTTATTTGTGCTAACACGGCGTCAGGAACATTGGGTTTTTCACTACCACTTTGTTTATTATCCTTTTGGCATGAAATGGCCAAAGTTGCTGCCAGCAGGCAGGTAAAAAATAATGCTGCTTGATTTTTCATTGATTGAGATTTTGGGTTTTTTAGAATACGATCGTGCCTGCATGAAAAAAAGAGATATTCGCACGGCTAGCTGGATAGCCAGTGTCAGGAAATAATTAATGAAAGGAAATGCTCAGTAAGCAATAAAGAAAGCCAATAGGCATATATGCCCGCTAAATGAATCAATCTTTTTTCTGTTGGTGAAATCCAGTCCTGTACAGTGATTTGGGTCTACTGTGGGTTACAAAAGTTTACTTAAAGATGATGGTTTAGTCTCTCAGATTTTGTTGTAAATAGTAAATATCATTCAGGCAATATTACGGTTTTTGTTTCAGCCACATTTATGCGGTCGTTAATTTAATGGAATTTTAATGTCCTGCCGCAGCATTTCTTTTTCTGTCATCAATGTAATAATGGAAGGTAGGCATCCTTCCTGATTTCATACAAAAAATTCATTTTGGGGGCTTCCCCGTAGTAGGCAATGTTTTCCTCCGCTATTTTGCTGGCGCCTATTCTGCCAATAGCGATCTGAGAACGGATGTTTTCGGCGCCAATGTGGAAATGAACTTTATCTACATATTGGAAGATGTAGTCCAGCATCAGCTTTTTGACGATGCTGTTGATACCCGTTCCCCAAAATCTGGTACCATAAAAAGTATAGCCGATCAGTATACTTTTCTCCTGCTCATTATAGTCGTAGAAACGGGTGCTGCCTGCTATTTCTCCTGATTTTTTATCTATAATTTTAAATGCGCCCTGGCTGCGTATGGCGCCATCAAAATAAGTCAGGAAGACTTCTTTTTTCCAGCGGTCTTTATTGGGATGTTGTTGCCATATTGCTTCGTCAGCGGCTACAGCATATAGTGCGTCAAAGTCGGCTGCTGCTAAGGGTAACATCAGGGCGGTATCATTTTCTAAAATGGGTTGTATGGAGAAATTTATCATGGGCATTTACGTTTTTTCCGCACAAAATTACAATTAAACGGGAAGAGCTGAGTAGTCCAGGTGGAATAAAATGGATAGTCCAGTGTTGGTAAGGTAGTGTTACCAAACATACTTACCTGGCTTTATTAAGATGTAAAAATAATAGGTAATAACACGGCATCCCCTCAGAAAGAATGGCGAATATGTAAATTTATCGTTACATTCATCTCATCTCAAAAATCTCTTTTTATGTTATGGACTTTACTAATCGGTGGCATTGCAGGATGGCTTGCCGGTAAATTAATGCGTGGTGAAGGGTTTGGTGTGATTGTAGACATCCTTGTTGGYGTTGTTGGTGGCTGGCTGGGAGGCTGGGTATTCGGCAAACTGGGTATCCATATGGGGAATGGCTTCATTGGCTCCCTGATCGTTGCATTGATTGGGTCCATCATTCTTATCTGGCTCGTACGTCTTATTAAGGGAAGATAGCCTTTTAAAAGATCTTTTGCAGCACAGCACTCACCGGTATAGCACTGGTGAGTGCTGCGCTGTATGGTATTACTTCGTACTGATTTCTATCTTACCTCCATTCTTGAATAAATCATTCGGTACAAAATAGCCGTTAAGTTGTTGCCCGTTTACTTTGATCCCCGTTAAATTTCTGCCTCTTCCTGGTTTCGATATCGTGAGCAATTTACCACTCGCGGTTTTCCATTTTACTTCATCAAAAAGTGGTACTGTCACAATATATTCCGGATCAGTAGCAGAGAACGGATACAATCCTAATGCGCTGAATACATACCAGGACGACATTTCACCTGCATCATCCATGCCGCAGAGCGCAATGCCATCGTCGCCGATACCGTATAAAGTATTTAAGATGGTATCCAGAATATGCTGGGACTTTTCCGGTTTCCCAACAAAGTAGTATGCAAAAGGAGCTTCATGATCCGGCTGATTGCCATGGCAATACTGACCTATCATTGTTTCTACATTCCGGGCAATATATCGGGGATTCCAGGGAACGGTAAACAAGGAATCCAGTTTGGATTCAAATACTTTTGCACCACCGTATAAGGCCACTAAGCCGGGCATGTCGTGCGGCGCAAAGAAAGATACCTGCCAGGCGTTGGCTTCCCTATACATGTATTCGTAGTAGGGATATTGCGGATTAAAGGGGGTAATCCAGGAACCATTTTCCAGCCGACCCCGCATAAACCGGGTAGATGAATCAAATACATTTTTGTAGTTTTTGGACCTGGCCATCAATATCCTGTAGTTGGCCGTATCTCCCAGCTTTTTGGCAATCCGGGCAACGGAGTAATCATCATAGGCATACTCCAGTGTTTTAGACACACCTGCTTTCCCTTTTGTTTCTACGTGGGGATTCGTTACATCCGGATCTGAAATAAACCCTTTTTCAATATACTCCCTGATAAATGGTCGTGCACCACCTTCTACGTTGGCGTTCTTCAGTAGTATTTCATAAGTACCTTTGATATCAAAATTATCAATGCCTCTCAGGTAGGCACCTGCAATAGAGGAGGCGCCGTGATCACCATGAAAAAAAGTAGGGATAAATCCTTTTTTATCTCCCACATCTTTCATGGACTTAATCACATCCAATGTTACCTGGGGGGTGATCAGGCCCAGTAACACATCTTTATTCCGATAGGTATCCCACAGCGAAGGTTCTGTGTAATAATTGAAATCAGCTTTCACTACATGATGCCTGGCATCGGTAAATGCGCCGTTTACATCGCTGCGTAATGCAGGCCATAAGAATGACCGGTACAAACAGGAATAGAGCATTATTTTCTGTTTCTCTGTGCCTCCTTTTACCTTTATGGATGACAACAGTGTCTCCCATTTTTTCGTGGCTTCTTTGCGGATGTCAGCAAAAGATTTGCGCCCGATTTCTTTCTCCAGGTTTTCCTTTGCATTAGCTATGCTTACGAACGATATACCTATTTTCACTTCTACAGGAGCGGTACTGCCATCTACTAAATGCACCATGGCATAACCGTCGTTGTTGCCTTTGTTTTTCAATTCTAATTTTGCAATGTCTGTGTTCAGGAGTGCGTAAAAATAAATTCTTTCTCCCGCCTGCTGATAGCCCTGTACAGCATTGTTGCCTGCTTTTTCAATATCCCATCCGTTGACCCTGTTGTTGGCTCTGGCCAGGTCAAATAGAATTTGCCGGTCACTATTGTTTTTATATTCATATTGGTGATAACCGCATCTTAAGGTAGAAGTAAGGTTTACATTCACATTATAATCATCCAGGTACACCTGGTAGAATCCGGGTGCTGAACTTTCTTTTTTATGGGAGAAGTGTGAACCAAATTTTTCACCGGGATTTGAAACAGGCAGTATAGGAATGTTACAAAGATTCCAGTGTCCTTTGTTGGTATGTGTAAAGCCAAAAATAAAATTATCCTCATATTGGTATCCTGCGCCGGATCCATAGGCTGTTACAGGGCTTAACTGCACCATGGCATTGGGAAGAGAGCTGCCGGGAAAGGTAAGTCCGGCCCATGATCTCCAGCCCCGCGGTAATTCATATCCTAAAATTTTCGGATCTGTCAGTGGTGCGGTGCCAATAAAAGTATTTACATACTTCGTATAAGCCGTTTTAGTCTGGCTGTTAGCCGTTGCGGCAAACAGTAGTAACCATAAAATGTGGAATCCCTTGATAACTTGCTTGTTCATGCCTGGTAAATAGTTTTGTGGCTATCTCAAATATATAAGTACCTTATTGAGTGTCTTACACACACTGTATGTGATTGCTAAACCGATTTAGGCACCAATAAATGTATTCAAAAAAAAGTATTTATCAAAGCTATTATTGTGGAGTGGGACAGGCGTAGCAGCACACCCGTAATTATTATCGGAACGATGAACTATCTTGGGCGGGATTTTTTCACCATAATAATAACCCATGAAAAAAGTTTACCAGCCTTTACTGCTCCTGTTTTTATCAGCCGTTTTTCTTTCCTGTAATAACAGCAACGGTGGCAAAACCACGGAGGCAGCCCAGGAAACCTTGCCTGCTTTTGCGGATTCCCGGAAAGGGTTTGTTACCAAATTGACGCAGCACAACAAAATGGACGTGCCCGTACCCCAACCACCGAAGGAGCTGTTTTCCATTGTGGCCTATTCGTCTGATATTGGTAACATGGAAGCCTATCTTGGCAAAATACCGGACAGCGGGAAACTACATCCTGCCATTATCTGGATCAGCGGAGGCTTCGGAAATGATATTGGTGGCGTATGGGAGGACGCAGATCCGGAAAATGACCAGACAGCCGGTGCATTCAGGAAAGCAGGTATTGTGATGATGTATCCGGCTCAGAGGGGTGGTAACCGGAATCCCGGGTATGATGAGTCTGGTTTTGGTGAAATTGATGRTATACTGGCCGCCGCGGACTTTCTTGCTAAACAGCCCGGTATAGACTCGAATCGTATCTACCTGGGTGGGCATAGTACCGGTGGTACCAAGGTATTGCTGGCAGCAGAATGCAGTAAAAGATTCAGGGCGGTATTCAGCTTTGGGCCAGTACAATCCTATGATAGCTATGGACCGGAGTCCTGTACCTTCAATACGCAGGATAGCAAGGAATCACTCCTCAGATCACCGGCTTCCTGGTTTTCCTCTTTACAAACGCCGGTATATGTTTTTGAAGGAGATGGACAGGGTAATATAGAGGAGTTACGTGCCATGAAAAAGAAGGCAGCAGCAGGACAAAATAAGTATACCCATTTTTATGAGGTGAAAAATAAGGATCATTTTTCTGCGCTGCAGCCGGTTTGTAAAATTGCTGCGCAGAAAATTCTGGAAGATGATAAACCGGGCGCCGTAAATATGGATTTTGAAAAAGAGGTCGCAGCCATTCAATAGGTGCACCTGGCATATATGTAGCAAAGGGGGAGGAGAAGGCGTTGCAGGAAACCATAAGTAAGCTTTATATTGTCTGTTGGCATACAGTAGTTATAAATGGCGCGAATTTACGGGTAATTTACTATTGAAAATGGGTAATCTGGTGTTCATCTCCTATCAAAAGAAATCTTATTTTAGGCTATTCATGACCATGAGCAGCAAAGAACAGGATTATTATTCTTTTTGGGCATTGGGAGATCTTGCCGCATTTAAACAGATGATGAAGGCTTTCAGCCCTTCATTAAAGTATTTTGCGTGTAGTATCGTTGGAAATGAAGCGGAAGCAGAAGAGGTGGTAGCAGATGTGTTTATCAAAATATGGCAACAAAGAGCGGATATTACCCCGCCTGATAATTTGCAATACTATCTTTTTAAAGCGATAAAAAATACGGCCCTTAATTACCTCAAAAGTAATGGCCGCAGAACCACCCATTATGCTGCCTGGGAAGTACAGGTAAGCCGCCATGGCGCCCAGAGTCCGGAAGACATACTCATAAGCAAGGAGCAGCTGGATCATATCCGGTCCGCCATCCAGTCTTTGCCCCCGCGTTGCCGGCAGATTTTCGTGCTTGTAAAAGAAGAAGGCTTCACCTATGAACAGGTAGCTACCCTGCTCGACCTCTCAAAAGCCACCGTAAATGTACAGATGACCATTGCCCTGAAGAAAATATGGTCGGCACTGGGACCTACCATCAAATACTCCTACTCATAATTTTTTTACCCCGCTTAATTGTTTTCTCTTTTTGAGTTGTCTTATTAAAGAATTAATCAAAAAACTATACTTTCTGTAAATGCCCAAACGGTTATCGGAGCTATTGGCCCTGCACTGGAGCGGAGAAATTTCCGCCGCGGAAAAAGCGGAACTGGATGAATTGTTATTGCAACATCCCGGTGACTGGCTGAAGGCCGGCCAGATAGAGCAGCTTTCGTTCAGAAAGGTGTCTGCTTTTGATGAGGACGATGTGGATAGGCTGGTAAACAGGGTAAGCAGTTTTATAGAAGCCGAAAGCAGGGAGCAGGCATCTGCCAGCCCGGTGGCTGAAAGACGGCGCTTTACGGCCCGTAAATGGCTTGTATCGCTATTGGTCGTTGTTGGTTGTGCCGGCGCATTGCTGACATACTATTACAAACAGTCGCCCTTTGCCGGATATAAGATAGTAACAACAGACGCCGGTATGAAAACGAGGATCCGCATGGCAGATGGTAGCACCATTTTGCTCAACGCCGGCAGTACTTTGCGGTATCCGGAAAAAATGGACAAAGCCTTCAGAGAAGTATATCTCACAGGAGAAGCTTATTTCGATATCAAACACGCTGCCAGCCGCCCTTTTATTATACATGCGGAGAAAATGGATGTTCGGGTGCTGGGAACTTCTTTTAATATACGTTCTTATAAAGAGGAAGATTTTGAAGAAACAGCGGTGATCTCCGGAGCAGTAGAAGTGGTGGTAAAAGAAGGACAGCAGGCATTCCGGATAGCACCCAATGAAAAGGTATTGCTCAGAAAAGTGTCTGCAGAAAAAGACACGAAGGGAAATGCCGTGAATACGGCTACCACAAAAGGAAACATCGTTATTGAACGTCAGCCATTATCCCCCATTTCATCCACAGACAGCAGTCGGGTATTGGAAACAGCCTGGGTAAACAATCAACTGATATTTCAAAATGAAACATTGTCCGCTATTGTGCAAAGACTCGAACGCTGGTACGGTGTAAAGATCCTCATCCGCGATCCGCAACTGGCGGCATTAAGATTCTCTGGCCGGGCCGATAATGTGCCCATAGAAAAACTATTAAACATCTTACAGGAAATTCAACCATTCAAATATTCCATCCAGGATGATATAATAACGATTAACTAAACCTACCAATATGAATAACAGGATCATTATTGGGGAGCGACCTCCCTAGCGGGTTTACTATGCCGGATATTTCCAGCCATTGACCACTAAAGCATTCCACATTTATTGAGTCTTAATAAGAACTTTCCAGGTTATGAAAATACCAACGAAGCAAACAACGTTTGAGCTGTCATGTTATGGAAGAAAACTGCTGCTAATGTTTAAATTCACCGGCGTGTTGTTGGGGTTATTTCTCCAGGCATCCGCATCAGGATACTCGCAAAACACCATTTCCGTTTCCTTTGTAAAGGCGGATGTAGAAAAGGTTTTCCACTATCTCGAAAGAAAATCGGGATATACTTTTTACTATAGTAATACTGCCATAGAAAAATTGCCGAAACTCAGTCTGACCATGGAAAAGGCAGATATCCGGGACGTGCTGAATGAAATCTCACATCAAACAGGACTGCACTACGCTATCATGGATAATAACATGGTAGTGTTTAAAAATGCCGCTGACCAGATCCGGACAAAGAAAATCACTGGTAAAGTACTGGATGAAAAAGGACAACCTTTACCCAATATTACGGTGCAGGTAAAAGGCACTACCACAGGCGCCTTAACTACCACAGATGGTCTGTTCTCGCTGCAGGTACCGGATAATGCTATCCTGGTGATATCCGCCATCGGCTTCCTTAAACAGGAAATCACCGTGACCGATCAAACTGCTCTGACAATTACCCTGAAAGAAGATGTAGCCGGCCTGAATGAAGTAGTAGTGGTGGGATACGGTACCCAGGAAAAACATAAACTCACCAGTGCTGTGGCCACCATCTCAGGCGCTGATTTAAATAAACGCGTGGCTACCAATCCAGCTTCGCTGCTCCAGGGGCAGCTGCCAGGCCTACAGGTAACGCAGGGCTCCGGGGAGCCCGGAAATGAAAACGTACAGCTGCGTATCAGGGGGATCAGTACTTTCAGCGGCGCCGGCAACGATCCGCTGGTGGTGATTGACGGACTACCCGGTAGTCTGAGTGCATTAAACCCCAACGACATCGAATCCGTTTCCGTATTGAAAGATGCCGCCTCCGCCGCCATTTATGGTTCCCGTGGCGCTAACGGCGTGATTGTCGTTAAGACAAAAAAAGGCAAGAATGGCTTCTCGCTTACCTACGGCTATAACCTGGGTATTTCCAAAGCCGCAAAACTGCCGGACATCATTTCCAATTCTGCGGAGTATATGCAACTCTCCAATGAGGCCAGAGCTAACTCCGGATTGGCTCCAATCTATACCCAGCAACAGATAGACCTGTATCAGCATGCAACAGACCGTGTGAAATATCCCAACCACAACTGGCTGGATGATATTTTCCGCACTGCTTACACGCAGAACCACTATCTGAACATGAGCGGTGGAAAAGACAATACCAACTACAGTTTGGGCTTAGGCATCAGCAATCAGCCTGGTGTATTGATCGGGTTCGACTACAAAAAATATACACTTGATCTGGGCCTCAGCTCCAGGGTTAATAAAAGAGTGACTATCGGTACCAATGTACAGATGCGGTATGCCGACAGAAAATATCCTGAAAACGGCGCAGGGGATATGTTCCTCTCCGCGTTGGCACAATCACCACTCTATCCTGCTTCCAGCGATGGAAAGTGGATCAAAAAAGGTTATTCCAATGAACTAGGCAATAAGAACCCGGTAGCCATCGTAGGCGAAGATGTGAGGGTGAGAACGAATGATTACTATGCACAGGGTAATTTGTCGCTCGATGTGGATATCGTAGATGGACTGAGATGGGAGAACAGAGCAGGTATGAACTACGACAACTACAAAAGCAACGATTTCAGACCTACTGTGCCTACTTACTACTATAGTGATATGAGTCCTGCCGGGTTGCTGGATGATGGCACACCAGGGCTTAGCGTAGGCAATAGCGGTTATATTTATACTGTATATTATTCCCAGTTTACTTATAAGAAGAAATTTGGTGTACACAATCTTTCTGCCCTGGCAGGTTTTCAACAGGAACAGAATAAGGCTGACACCCTGAATGCCAGCCGCACACAGTTTCCCACTAACCTGTTGAGAGAACTGAATGCCGGACCTTCAGAAGGACAGGCCAATAATGGTACCTCCGGTCAATGGGCCATCCGTTCATTTTATGGTAATGCCAACTACGATTATAAAGATAAATACCTGTTTGGCGCCAGCGTTAGATATGATGGTACATCAAGACTCCCGTCAGATACGCGCTGGGGTTTGTTTTATTCCTTTTCAGGTGCATGGAGAATGTCGGAAGAATCATTCCTGAAACAGGCTTCCTGGATCAACGATCTTAAATTACGCGCTTCCTGGGGACAGCTAGGAAATCAGAACATAGGTACCTATCCTTATCAGTCCACACTGGACAACAGACCTTATGTATTTGGCTCCAGTGTTAGCACCGGCTTTAATGGCAGGCAACTGATAGATCCGGGACTGACCTGGGAAACTACCCGGGTACTCGATCTGGGTATTAACCTGACCGCCTTTGATAACAAACTTACGTTTACTGGTGACTGGTTTAATAAATACACCTTTGATATTTTGCGCACTTCCCAGGTGCCGCTATGGCTGGGTTTAGCGGCGCCCACTGTGAACAATGGAGCCGTGAGAAATAAAGGGTTTGAATTAAATGTACAATACAACGACCGGATCGGGAAGAATTTCACCTGGTATATAGGCGCCAATTTGCAGCGTTATAAAAATGTATTGGAGGAATTTGGTAAAAGACAGATCGATGATCATACTATCCGGGAAGAAGGACATGCCCTGGATGAATATTATATGTATCAGTGGGATGGTATTTTCCAGAGTGCAGATGAAATTGCAAAATCACCTAAACAGCCGGTGGCCGCTACCCCAGGTGATCTGAAAATAAAAGACGTGAACGGCGATGGTGTGATTGATGACAAAGACCGTACCTATACAAAAGGAAAGTATCCTTCCTTCCAATATGCGGTGAACCTCGGCGCTTCCTGGAAAAACTTTGATCTGAGTGCGCAATTATATGCATCTGAAGGACAGAAAATTTATGTAAACGGATGGGGTATAGAACCTTTCAGACAAGGATCTGTTCCCACCACCGACTGGCGCAACCGCTGGACACCGGAGCATCCCAGCACCACCATGCCTAAAATTTATGTAGCAGACGGATATCAACCGGTACAGTATTATGCTTCTACTTACTATCTGAAAGACGCCTCCTTTATAAGGCTGAGGAATGTGCAGTTGGGCTATAATCTGCCTGCTGCCAAAATTGCCAGGGCAGGTATCAAATCGCTGAGGGTATTCTTTACAGCAGATAACGTATTTACCATCAGCAAATTCCCGGGCCTTGATCCGGAACGCGTAGGAGACGGTAGCTATGTTACTTACCCGCAAACAAAAACATACACTTTCGGCGCCATGGTGCAGTTTTAATTTCTTCCTGTTAAATGATTCAGTTATGAAAAAATATCAGCAATACTTACTTTTAATTGCAGGTGCAGCAGTCATGATATTCAGCGGATGTAAGAAAGTGCTGGACGTAATGCCACCTGATAAACTGGCTTCTTCGTTGTTCTGGAAAACGCCGGCGGATGCAGATCAGGCACTCACTGGCTTATATAACTATCTCTATGCAAGTGGTGGTGGTTATGCTACCTCACAGTTTTCCGTTTTTGCCTGGGATAACTTCACAGATGATTCTTACGGACAATATAATTACGGCGGTGGGAACAATGCACTCATTTCGGGTATTACCCCGCAATCCGGCGATTTTGTAAATGTTTATTATGTAAATAGCTATCAGGCCATTGCTGCTGCCAATTCATTCCTGGCCAATGTTAGCAAAGTACTGACCGGCGATAAGCTCACCCTTTATAAAGGGGAAGCCTGTTTCCTCCGGGCATTTAACTACTTCTGGCTGGCACAGCTTTATGGTAATACCGTTATTATCACCGAGGATCCGTTTACTGTAGATTATACCTCTTCCCGCGCCAAATCCAGCAGAGAAGATGTGTTGAAGCTGGTGTTGACAGACCTGGATGCCGCTATCGCCGCATTGCCCGATGTTGCTTATAGTGATGGACATGCCGTGAAAGCCACTGCACAGGGCTATAAGGTAAGGGTGCTGTTGTTCCAGAAAAAATATGCCGAAGCCGCAGCGCTGGCAAAAGAAATCATGACCGCTAATAAATTCAATCTTAATGGCAGCTATGCCGGCAATTTTTATAAGCCAGATCAGAACAACAGTAAAGAAATCCTGTTTTCCGTAAGATACCAGCGCCCGAATATCCTGCACCAGGATGTGGCTATTGCGGTAAACCTGCAACGCTGGAAGGGCGAACAGGGTACACAGGACCTGATCAATGAATATGAAGCAGCAGATGGTAAAGACACGGCTTCTTCCGCTGTATATGTTAAAGGGAAACCTTATGAAAACAGGGATCCCCGTATGCGGCTTACCTTCTTTTTCCCCGGCGATACCAAAGCACAGGGATGGCCTTTTACCGGTGCACTGTCCGTTGCTACGCCTGGAAAAGATAGCTGGACAACCGGTTACTATGCTGTAAAAAAATGGCTGGATCCCAGCCTCGTGGATCCTGATTATGGTACTATAGATGACAATGATTTTGTATTGCTGCGTTATGCAGATATCCTGCTGATGTATGCAGAAGCACAAAATGAAGCAGCAGGGCCGGATGGTACCGTGTATGCGGCCATCAAACTAGTCAGGAACCGGAGCAATATGCCGGATCTTCCCGCAGGATTATCTCAAACGGATATGCGTACACGTATCCGGCATGAAAGACGCGTGGAATTTGCATTGGAAGGACTGCGTTATTTCGACTTGAGAAGATGGGGGATTGCCACACAAAAATTAAATGGGTTTGTGCCTAACCCATTACAACCTACTATTAAAACAAAGTACCAGGATAATTATGAATTCTGGCCTATTCCACAAACGGAAATAGACCGCAATGAACCGCTGCTGTTGCAGAATCCGGGATACTAAGGATCGTAATTAAATAACAGACGCTGTAAAGCAATGAGTCATCATTGTTTTACAGCGTTTGTTATTTAAGAAAAGAGCAGCCATATTATAATTAAGAAGTCATCCGTCTTTGAAGTATTTTTGCAGACCAAACCGATTGTCTCAAATATATAAAGCCGGGAACTATGAATAAAAGAATAGCGCTGGTGACCTATCAGCAACAAGCACGATATACTGCAGGCGTCACCGTGAATGAAGATGAACAATTGCTGAAATTTCTACAGGAGAAAGGACTCGACATTACTTCTGTTGTCTGGAATGCGCCGGAAATAAACTGGCCGGAATATGATGTGGCCATCATAAAATCACCCTGGGATTATCATGATCAGATAGATACATTCTATGCCTGGTTAAAGGCCACGGAGCAAGCTGGTGTACAGCTACTGAATTCCGCTGAAATGATTGCATGGAACAGCAACAAAAAATACCTCCTTGAAATAGCCGCCGCCGGATTACCTATTATCCCGAGCAGGCTGATTGAAAAGGGTGAAACACCAGACTGGAAGTCTTTTTTTTCGTTGTGGAATACCGATAAAATTGTAGTGAAGCCCTGTGTAAGCGCTGGCGCTAAAAATACAATGCTGCTTACCGTGGAGGCGATCGAAGAAAAACGTGATCAGCTGACTGCTTTATTGCAAACAGAAGATTACCTGGTACAGCCCTATCTGAACGAGATTGAGGAAGGAGAATGGTCATTTGTTTTTTTCGGGGGAGTGTTTAGCCACACGGTGTTAAAAACACCCAAACAAGGTGATTTCAGGGTACAACATTATCATGGAGGCTCCATCAGCACGGCGGTAACCACCGATGTGTTTATTCATAAAGCCGAAGCCTATGTAGATCATTTCGGGAAAGGCTCGTTATACGTAAGGGTAGATGGCCTTATTAAAGATGGAGAGTTTTACCTGATGGAACTGGAAATGATTGAACCCTATCTGTTTCTGAGTACTGCGGAAAATGGGTATGAAAATTATTACCAGGCGCTGAAGGGCATTATAGTATTTTAAATCCTATGACCGGATGTTTGACCTTGATAACATGGCGGCGAAAAATGTATTGGATTACATTCATTCGCTCACCCTTTATACAGATAAAAACTGGGAAGTGCTGTATCCGGCACTCAGCATCGTGGAATTCAAAAAAGATGATTACCTGTTGGAAACCGGTAAGATATGCGAGTCGCTGTTTTATATCAGCAAAGGCTGTTGCAGGGCTTTTTACGATAAAGACGGGAAAGATATCAACACCGCTTTCTTTTTTGAAAATGATATCGCCACCAATATTAACAGTTTTGCCCGGGGCGAAATATCCGCGCATGCAATTCAGACAATGGAAGCGCTAACAGCGGTGCAGTTTGATAAGCAGTTGTTGTATGCTGCGGCCATCAAAGACCCGGATATTGAAACGCTGGGCAGGAAATGCCTGCAGGGGATTGCGGCCAGACAGGAACAACATGCCGCTATATATAAACTCATGACAGGACTGGAGCGATACGAATACATGGAGGAACATTTCCCGGAGGTAGTACAACGGGTATCGTTAACACAGTTGTCTTCCTACCTGGGCGTAGCCAGGGAAACGTTGAGCCGTATCCGTGCCAGAAGAGGATAAGGAATGCTTTGTGACGAACGTCACAGGTTAATCTCCCGGAATCGCGCGAATTTTACACCACGATAGGAACTTTAAATTTTAAAACATGAGTGTAGCAACAACCACCAACGCAAAAGAAACGGTACTGGCTTTTATTAAGGCTTTGAACGATGAAGATTTTACAGCGGCCCGGCAGTATCTGCAGGATGATTTTACTTTCACCGGCGTGCTGGGTAGCCGTAACGGAGCAGACACCTACCTGACAGATATGTCACGTATGAAATTTAAGTACACGGTTAAAAAAGCATTTGCAGACGGCCAGGATGTGAGTCTGTATTATGACGTTAACATGGGTGACAAAACCATTTTCTGCAGCGGCTGGTATGAACTGGCAGATAACAAAATCAGTAAATTCCGGGTAATCTTTGATCCCCGCCCGCTGTTGGATAATCCGGCACAGTAAGTATAAGTAAGTATTAACAGCGGCAGCTCTTTAAAAGAGCTGCCGCTGTTTGTTTTAGCGTGTGGCCGGTTAATTTCTCCATTTATCGCTGAATTATTTTATACTTGTAGAAATAGTGAACAATGAAAGTCAACCTGTTTTTCCGTTGCGGGAAAAAACTATTCTTCGCCGGTATCTGGCTGTTTTCAGGTATCCTTTCCAATGCACAGTCCCGGAATAATGCCTTGCTGCTGGATGGCAACGATAATAATCCCTGTATAGGCATGGACATTATCCGCCGGCAATGGACACTGGAAGCCTGGATTAAAGGGGATGACAACAACTGGAAAGACAAGGAAGCGATTATAGGAGGAGGGGAGTATGCAGCATATCCCAACATCGACAATCTTCCCCTGATGCTTAAAAACGGGCATCTGCATTGTGCCAAGGCGAATATTACGGCGCCGGAAGTATTGGATAACAAATGGCACCATGTAGCCGCTACCTGCGATGGTAGTGAAACCAGGTTATATATTGATGGTAAAGAAGCAGGCAGCGCAAAAGTAGCAGTGGATATCCTGCCCGGTGCCATCGGCACTAATGACCAGGACTCCAGCACCTTTGGCGGCACCATTGATGAGGTCCGTATCTGGACCACCGCTCTAGCTCCGGCAACGCTGCGGCAGTGGATGTATCAGCCGCTTACTTCCCGCCACCCCAATTTCAACGCACTGAAAGGATATTATACTTTTGATGATATGGCCGATGATGTTTGTCTGAACCTCGTGGGAAAAGGTCACCAGGCCTATCATATGCGGAATACCCGTAAAAAATACAAGGGGAAACTACCACTGGCCGTTCTGGTGAAAAATGATAACCCGCTATTTGTAACACCCTCCACCAAACAACAACTATTTAATGCCGTGACCATTCAAAGTGAATGGGATGCCGACCAGGGCAGCAAAGGCGATGCGGTACTAAAACTACGTATAGTGGTCAACGGTATCACAGCTCCGCTGAAATTAACAGCGTTACAACTGGACTTGTCGCATGCCTCCACCATCAGAGATGTGGCAGCGGTGCATGTTTATGAGGCGGGGCAAACGTCCCGTACTGCTGCTGGCAAAGAGCTGTTTGGCGCTGGAAAAACACCGGTCCGGAAAATGATTTTTACTTTGTCTCCGGCAGATGGATATACCCTGAAAGACGGGGTAAATTATTTCCTGGTAACCTTTGATGTGAAGCCGGATGCAACGCCTGGTGATACACTGCATGCAGCAGTGGCTTCTTTTTCATTGAATGGGATAAAGTACACATCGGAAGAAGCGTCTTCCAATATTGTGAAAACAGTGGTGGCATCTTCCGCTACTAATCCGTATATAGTGAAGTTATTACAATGGAATATCTGGCATGGTGGGGTACATGTGGGCAACAACGGGCCAAACCGGATCAAAGAACTACTCGTTAAAACAAATGCGGATATTATTTCCATGCAGGAAGCTTATGGCTCCCAGCAAATGTTGAGGGACTCCCTGGGATTCCAGTTGCAAACATCTGCTCCCGGCGCCAACCTGGCTCTTTTCAGCCGGTATCCGCTGGTCGCACATCCCTCCAATGATAAATTTAAATCCAACACTGCTACCATCCAGTTACCTGGCCACCGGAAAATACTGATGGGCAACTGGTGGTTGCGATATGCCTTTAAACATGAGTATACTGATTTTTATCCCACATCCGGATATAATACAGCTGATTGGGTGGCAGAAGATAGTGAACTGGCGGAAATGGATGCACGTAAAAATATAGAACAGGACATAGACCCGGTTTTGCAGGCTGATACTACAATACCCGTTATCCTGGCCGGGGATTTTAATTCCGGCAGTCACCTGGACTGGACCGGCAGAGCGGCATTCCTGCATTATGGATATGGCCCGGTGGAATTACCTGTGTCAAAGCTGATGCTGGGAAAAGGCTACCTCGACAGTTACCGCGAACTTCAACCGGATGAAGTCACGCATCCTGCCGGCACCTTTGCCGCTATTTACGGACATCTGCAAACTTCCAGGATAGATTTTATTTACTATAAAGGGCCGCGCATTAAGGCGGTATCTTCCAAAATTATCAGAACAGCACCGGAGATCGATGATGTATGGGCTTCCGATCATTCGGCAGTATTGACGGTGTTTGAAGTGCGGTAAGCGGAAAGCATAAAGCCAAAAGCTATTGAAGCGAATGATCTAAGCGGAAAATAATATTCGCCCAGGTCATTCGCTTCAATAGCTTTTGGCTTTATGCCTTTTGCTTTCCGCTTCTACTAGAAGCCGGTATTATTGGGTAAAAGATTCGGGTTCACGTCCAATTCCTGTTTAGGAACGGGGAACAACAAATTCTTTTCCGCAAAAGTGGCATTAAATACGGTGGTATGTCCGATGAAGTTATCCCAGTTGCCGGTAACATCATTATGTACTTTCCGGGTTCGGATCATATCGAACCACATTTTATTTTCAAAGCACAGTTCGAAGTACCGTTGCAGCCATACTTCCTGTTCAAAAGCGGTTTGAGACATGCCCGCAGGTAAAGGACCCAGGTTCGCACGATCGCGGATCGCTTTCACATATTTAAGCGCATCGGCATTAGGACCGCCTTCTGCGCGGTTAGACGCTTCTGCATACATCAGGTATACATCTGCGAGGCGATAAATGGTAAAGTTAAGATCAGACTTAGCTGTATTTACCACTGCCAGTGAATCAAAGAATTTGTAGATGTATGTATTCTTGAAAGTGACCGTATCGGTGCTGTTCATCTTTCTATATTTGGTATAGAAAAATTGTCTCTCCTGTACGCGCTTATCTCCAGCAGGGAATGACTTTATAAACTGAGGGGTAGGATATACGGATCCATATTCATCAGAATATTTGGAGATGCCTGCGTAGTTGGGAATGGTGAGGGGTGTCAGCGGATTGGTTGAAGGTACAGAGGCTGCATACTGCACCTGGAAAATGAATTCGCCGATGTTTTTATTCTGCGGATTAATCATATCCGTATAAGTGTTGAATAGTGTAGCGCCACTGTTGGCGATTACCGCTTTGGAAGCTGCTGCCGACAAGGCGTAATACTGATTTCCGCCATTGATAGCCGCACCTGCATAAGTAAGATATACATCAGCCAGCAGCGTTTGTACTAAGCTCATGGTCACATGACCGGTATTGTCTTTCCACGCCAGTGTTGATTTTGCCGCTTCTACCAGGTCCGGAATAATGATACTGTCGTAAATGGCTTTGGCAGGCGTACGTGACAGGTTCAGATTGTCGGGGGTAGGTACGGTGGGTACCACTGTTACTTTAGGAACAGCGCCATACAGTCTTACCAGGTAAAAGTAATACAGTGCACGCAGCGTCCTGGCGGTAGCCAGCTGGTTAGTAGTAGTGGCAGCGGGTTGTATGGCCTTCGGAATATTCTGAATGGCCAGGTTACACGCGCCTACTCCGAGGTATAAACGTTGCCACCAGGTGTCTACATAAAACGAGGTGATATTGTAGCTGAGATTCTGGAAGTTGATAAAACCTGTTTGCCCAAGATCACTGTTGGCCTTACCGGTCATAAACTCCATCAGGTTGTAGGTGTTGCCTCCGTAAGAAGAAGGCTGGCCCCAAATTAAACCCGGGAGATTCTGATAACAACCATTTGTAAAAGCGGTGGCCACTTTGGGGCTGGTAAGATCAGCATCCGGCGTGAGGAAGTTTGTTGGTTTTTCTTCCAGGAATTTTTTGCAGGAGCAACTGAGCAACACCAGCAACGCGATTAATATATGTTTTGTCGTTTTCATTTTCAGATTTTTTAATTCACTAAAATGATATCACATCAATGGTTAAACGCAACGCTGCTAAAAGTTAAGATTTACACCCAGGTTCCACACGCGGGGGCGTGGATAAGGGAAGAAGTCAATGTTCTGAGAGAAGCCGATGTTGGCGCCATAGGTGCTGTTAAATGTATCTACTTCCGGATCGTAACCAGTGTATTTGGTGATCAGGAAAAGGTTTTGCACGCTGGCGTAAATACGGAATTTGGTGATATGACTTCTTTGCATGAAAGCATCCGGGAACGTATAACCGAGTGTAAAGTTCTGGCCACGGATATAAGAACCATCTTCTACCCACCAGGTATCAAAGTGAGAATCCTGTGTGAATTTATAGCTGCGCACCTGCGCAATGGAGGTGTTCTGGTTATTAGGCGTCCACGCATTTAACACGGTAGCCAGACTGTTCGCCAGTGTTTGACGGTCTTCTGTAGAGTGTTTAAAGGTAGCAGCGGTGTTTACACCCTGTACAAAGCGTATATCACAGGTAAGATCCCATCCTTTGTATTTGAAATTAGTACTAAAAGTACCAGTCCACTTAGGATAGGCCCGGCCTATGATGCTATAGGATGGATTACCATTGGCATCATAAATATATTTTCTGTCGCCGGGCAGCAGGGAATGTTTGGCTGCTTCTGCTGCTTCATCAGAGCTGTAGGTGCCCAGCCTGGTCATACCATAGAAGGAACCAATAGGTTCACCTACCCGCAATACGTTGGTTTGACCCAGGAAGTTTGGTCCGGGGAAGATATCCGCATTACCATCATTGAGGTTTAATATTTTGTTTTTATTGGAGGCGAAAATGAAATTAGTTGTCCAGGTAAAGTTGGAGTTTTGAATATTCACGGTATTCAGACTTACTTCAAAACCTCTGTTTCTCACGGATCCTACGTTCTTGTACACATTCGCATTGAACATGCCGGCCGACCATGGAATAGGCGCTGCCAGTAACAGGTCTTTGGTAGTACGGTTGTAGTAATCTACGCTCAGGTTAATACGGCTTTGTAAAACAGACAGTTCTATACCTGCATCCACCTGGTTGGATTTTTCCCATTTAAGATTTGGGTTACCGATATAGCCGGGCACTAATGTGGGTTGATTGGCACCACTTAACACCGTTTGGTCGGGTCTGTACTGTGCAAAGTTCTGGAACTGACCGATTTCCTGGTTACCGGTAAGTCCGTAGCTGGCGCGGATCTTTAAGTTGTTGATAAATTTGCTGTGTTTCAGCCATTCTTCTTCTGACACACGCCATGCGGCGGCAACGGAAGGGAAGAACGCAAATTGTTTACCGGGACTGAATTTGGAAGAACCATCATATCTGCCGGTAGCGGTAAACAGGTATTTGTTGTGCAGGCTGTAGTTAACACGTCCATAATACGAGTTCATGTCCCAGGGGGTAGTCAGCGAGGTGGCATTGGAACGTACAGATCCTGCTGCCAGACTATTCCACTGGAAATAATCAGACAGGAAGTTCTGGGTTTCCGCGAGGTCATTTTCTCCTGAATATTTGATAAAGGAGAGACCGGCTACTGCATTTAAAGAGCTGTTATTTTTGAACTGTTTGTTATAGGTAAAATAGCTTTCTGACTGCCAGTATTTATTGTAGTCATTGGTAATTCTGGCTACACCACCCTGATCCTGCGACAGGTGAGGCAAATCACCGGCAGAGTAGTAGTTGGCTTTGTTGCTGACCAGGTCATAACCAAAATCTGTTTTAAAATCCAGGTCTTTGGTAATGTGGAACAGCAGGTAAACATTACCCAGTGTATGTTGCTGATTGTTCAGTGTATACCGGTTCTGCGCAATATGTACCGGGTTGGGGCCTCCTTCCAGACCGGCAATATCATTATTACCAGCCCAGGTACCGTCAGGATATCTTACAGGTACAATAGGTACTTCTTCTGTTACCATCCTGGCTACGTTCAGAGAACCGTTACCATCAGAGATCAATCTTTGTTTGCTGGAAATGATGTTCAGGCTACCGCCTACTTTCAGCCAGTCTTTTACATCATTGTCGAAAGTGAGCCTGGCGGAATATCTTCTGAACCAGGATTCTGTCATTAAACCATTCTGATTCAGGAAGCCCAGAGAGGCGCTGTACAGCATTTTGTCGTTGCCGCCCTGGAAGTTTAGCTGGTGGCTGGTAGACACGGCTGGTTTATATACTTCTTTTTCCCAGTTGGTATTATAAATGGGTTTGTCGTTGGCATCAAACAGCAATGGGAAATTCTGATGATTGAGCGCCGCCGGTGGAGCCCAGGTGCCATGTGCCGGGTCAAATTTGGTGGCATTGACAAATGCTTCGTTATATACCTTTACAAATTCATCTGAATTCAATGTTTTAAGATGCCTGGACAGGGTGCTTACGTTCAGGTCGCCCTGGTAGCTTACCTGGGTAGGACCGGGTTTACCGCGTTTGGTGGTGATCATGATCACACCGTTGGCACCTCTGGCACCATAGATGGCGGTGGAAGATGCATCTTTCAATACTTCGAGGGAGGCGATATCATTGGGGTTGATGGCGTTACCATCTACGCCCGCCACACCATCTACTACGTAGAGTGGATCGAGGGAGGAGTTGACAGAGCCGATACCCCTGATACGTACTTTTGCTGCCTGTCCCGGAGCACTGCTGTTAACATTTACATCCACGCCGGGTACTTTACCCTGCAATGCCTGTGAAATGTTGGGTACTGGTGCATCCATGATCTGTTCTGCCTTGAGAGAGGTGACGGCGCCAGTCAGATCAGACTTTTTTACGGAACCATAACCAATCACCACGAGATCATTGAGTGTATTGGCTTGTTCCGATAATACTACGTTGATAACAGTTTGGTTACCTACTTTCACTTCTTTCGTAGCAAATCCTGTAAAGGAAAATACGAGGACTGCATTAACGTCGGGTACTGTTACTGTGTAGAAGCCTTTGGCGTCTGCTATGGTACCTTTTACGGTACCCTTAATGGCCACCGTGGTATTAGGGATCTCGCTCCCGTCCGCAGCATTGGTGACCTTGCCACTTATTTTAATCTGGGCCATAGCATGCATGGAGAGTAGTATACATGCAAGCACATAAACAAGTTTTGTTTTCATAACAAGTCTTTAGAGATGATGGAATAATAGCCGGTAAATCGTTCGTTTAGTTGATAATGTGCGTGGGATTTCAGTGCACATGGAAACCCCACCTTTACAAGTTGATTTAGCGTTGAATCATAGTAATAACAAGTTTTTTAATTCAGATAGATCTGGTTGAATAATGAATAATAAATGAACAGCCGTAATTGTTTACTATTCTGTTATTTACCGCCCATTTTTTTGTTGGGTGATAGCATCGGGTAATACGCCTGCTTCTCCTCTTAAATTTCCTGAACCTTCGGGTGTGCCTGTCTTAACGTTATTCCATTCGTAGAAGTTCTGATGAGCGATGACGTAATCCGTCACGGGTTTAAGTTCATCAACAGCTTCGGGTATACATCCATTTTTTATGAGGGTTTGTATCATTCGGTGGCCAGGCCATATATGGTCGGCTGCGTGCTTATAAATACCCGGATATGGTGACTCCAAAGCCCCGTCCATGCCTTGCAAAATCGTTTTATCACTGAGGGCTAAAAAAAAGCGACCCTTATTGCCGGTAACTGGAAGGTATTGGAATGCCTGGGACTGTACGGTATCCGGTTGGCTGTCTCTAAGAATGGACGCCGCGAGGACCGTTTGTTGATTATTTTGAGCATGCGTGTTTTCCGTGAAGAAAACAGGAAGGGTAATACCTGCGATTATGGGAATCAAATTTTTCATAATGTGGCCCCGGATATTATGTACAAACATAGAAACATTAAATTATTAATGCAAGAAAAGTTTTTCACAGGTGTGGAATATTCCTTTATTGTATTAATAAGCTGATTATAACACCTATAAATGCCAATTGTTTATTTAATTTGAAAAAATGACATCGATGTCATTTTTCCTTATGACCATACATATGTACTAAAATAAGGGGGCTGAAAATTGTTTTTCTAATTATTTTCCAGTTGCTTTGCAGGCATGAATTTGAGTATAGATCATAAAAATCCTCTACCCCTTCATATTCAGGCTGAAAACCTGTTGCGAAACATGATCAAAGATCCACAATACGCCGGTGGAAAATTTTTACCTAATGAAGTACAGTTAGCAAAACAACTGGCTATTTCCCGATCTACATTGCGTCATGCTTTAAATAAACTCGTATACGAAGGGTTACTGACCCGGAAAAAGGGAGTAGGTACAAAAGTAGCAGAAGCAGCCATCAGCTCTAAATCAAAGAACTGGTTAAGCTTTACGCAGGAAATGACAGMCCGCGGAATTTCTATAAAAAATTTCGAGCTGCATGTTACCTGGGTATTGCCGGATGAAACGATTGCTAACTTTTTTGAAATCAGCCCTTCCAAAAAAGTGCTGAAGCTGGAACGCCTGAGAGGCAAAGCGGAAGGACCTTTCGTTTATTTCATCTCTTATTTCCATCCCCGCGTAGGATTAACAGGAGAAGAAGATTTTAAACGGCCGCTGTACGATATCCTCGAGAAAGATTACATGACAATCGCCACTTTATCCAAAGAGGAAATCAGCGCTAAAACGGCCGATAAATTTATTGCCTCCAAACTGGAACTGGAAGCCGGCAGCCCCATTCTTTTCAGGAAACGGTTTGTATACGACCAGGGAGAACGCCCCATTGAATACAACCTGGGCTATTACAGGGCCGACAGCTTTGTGTATACTGTTGAAAGCAGAAGAGATTAAGCGCAATTTTTCCTGTTAAAAGATTTTTATTTTATCTCCGTATTCCCCGATACCTTTAAAGTGTTTCCTGCAAAGCATCTGCTTGCATGAACAGTCACTTTATACCTGTCCCTGTATTGTACTTATATGACATCATTGCTGTCGTTTTTACTCCTGTTAACCACTGCCACTCCACCAGACAGTGGCCTCATCCTACTTACTCAAGATCAACCAAGAGCGAAAATATTGAAAGAGTCCCACTGCGGAGGCAAGATGGATGTATGGACACCCATAGCTGGTCATGAATATGATGGGGTGAGGGTAGGGGGACGGCGTTATTGCCACCAGAAGAGAAATTGCCACTATCGCCTGGGCTAAGATGGCCACTATGTTGAGTGTGTGAGCAGTGCTAAGGAAGTGATCAGTATCTATGAAACTCTGAAAGGCCGGCCGGCCATTGAACCTGAAATTTATTGTCTCCGGCAAGGGTATGAAAAAGCCATCGCAGAACAATAGTTACTGAACAGTACCGGCTTTGGATAAAGCCGGTACTGTGCTGATTATTATGGCTGCGGAGCTGCTGCTACATCTTTGGTAACAACAGGCCATACACCCGGCGCCGGGAAGCTAACGCCTTTGTTGGCGCCTCTTACACCTGCGTCCTGTCCGAAGTAGTACAGTGGCCAGCCTTTGTAGGTCAATTGTTTTTTACCAAATACAGTGATGCTGCCAAACAGTGTTTTGTCGAGTGTAGAAGGTACAACGATCTGATCTGTTTCATAAATAGGCCACACCGCATTATTAGAGAAATCTGCTTTTGTAAATTTATTGACATTGAATTTATCAATGCTGAAAGCATAGAGTGTAATGCCTTTGCCATCGGTGAAGTAGAGTGTTTTACCGGTACCTTCTGTATGGTCCGCCAGGTATTTTTTACCGTCTGCACCTACCAGTTGGGCATTTACCAGTTGTATGGAGTAGTCTGTTTTGGCTACAAACCACACGTTATTTACCGCTTCACCTTTTGTTTCACCAGCAGCTTCACGCACATTGGCACCATTTACGTTTGGTGCATAGTAGTACAGCGGCCATCCTTTGTAGGTAGTTTGTTTTTTGCCGTCAGTTGTGGTAATGGTGCTGAAATCCTTGATATCTAAACCTGTGCCCAGTGCGGCCTGTGCCAGGTTGTCGCCGGCGTAATAAATAGGCCATACCGCTGCGCATCCGCCACTGCAGTTATTGGCGCCGTTGAAA
This sequence comes from Chitinophaga sp. 01L420, assembly GCF_056399985.1. Lineage (NCBI taxonomy): Bacteria > Pseudomonadati > Bacteroidota > Chitinophagia > Chitinophagales > Chitinophagaceae > Chitinophaga > Chitinophaga sp. 01L420. Next base: position 31,815 of record NZ_JBFTSK010000047.1, on the reverse strand, counting down.
TCGTTGGAGAAATAGTAGAGAGAATTGCCATCCACATCAGAGATATGTGCGCCGAGTGTAGCGCTGGTAGTGAGTTGTACAACTGGTTTAGGTGTGGGTTTATCCGGGTTATTGTTGTCATTTCCGCCGCAGGCGCTGAAAACCACAATGCCGGCCACAGCTATCCATGAGAATAAGGTGTTTGTTACGCAGTTCATGCTGATTAAAATTTTTTGAAAATGAAAGATAAATACGCAATTGCCTGCCGTTGGTCAGCAAGGTTTGGCAATCCGGTACGTATCCTTATTCGCAAAAAACAGGGAAAAGGTTGCCGCACTAGAAAAATAATTTTAGGGTAGCCAGGGTAAATCCGRTATAAATTCCAACGCCATTATTTAAAACCGCCCCACTCCCTATAATCCGCTAAATTTGCAGACATGGTAAACGAAAGCTACTACCTGCAGCAATATGAATCACAGGAAAGCCATACCCGGCTGGTGATGGATGTGATGTCTGTGTATCTGTATCCACTGGAAACATTCACCATTACAGACGCCGTAAACCGGGTAAAGGAAGTGAAGGGCACGGCYATCAGCATGATATTAAAGCATCTGGTGACCACCGGGCTGGCCATCAAAAATGTAACCGGCAACTACGCATTGATACCGGAACTGAACTTTTTACTATTTCCGAAAAATATAGGTCAGCCGCAATATGTTGTCCTGAAGGTCAGATCGCGCCATGCCTTTCATGTTTTTTATAGCGTAAGTGCACGTTTGCAGGATCTGCAACAACTGCTCACTGCTTATTTTACCGGCGACCGCTTTTTATTATCTGCTCCTGTGAAAAGGCTGGAGCTGGAACTGGGTGAATACCAGCCGTACTTATCTTACCTGTTGTACTTCCCGGCATATGCGGAGCTGTTGCCCTTTTTCAGCCAGGAAAGTGTAAACAGTATGGCTTCCTATGCATTGAAGTATAACCTGCTTAAAATGCCGCCGGTAGCTGAACTGGAAGCATTTCGTCAGCAATATGAAGTTGGTTTTCCGGAGTTGTCTATCCTGCAGGGGCATTTTAATTTGCCTGCGGCAGATACATCTGCCGACGATTTGTATGCCCGGGCGGTCATATTATTGTATAGTGGAGAACCGGAAAAAGCCCTTGCGCAGTTTGAAAAGGGAATCAAGCGGCAACGGCAGTACGATAAGAAAAATATCCTGCCTTTATCCCCGGTATTTTCTTTTTATTATGCATTTACATTGGCGGTATTGCCCGGTGAAAAGGTGAACCCGCTGATTACAAAAATAGTAGCTGCCTACGAACGAAAGCTGTTACCCGCTTTTACTCCGGCCGTTTGTCTCCTGCATTTTCACGCAGGGCGCAAAGAAAAAGCGGATAATCTGTTATTGATTTTGCTGGAAGGCGCGGAAAGCAAATTGTTAAGCTACCTGGCGATACTGTGTTTGCAGCTACTACATCCCAAGAGCAGATTATTACGCACCTTTAGCCCACAGGCAGGCCACCTGCTGAGCCTGGGTATGGAACGCCACTACCGGCTACTGACCTACGAATATTTGTATTTATTTAAGGGAGATGATTACGTAGGTTATGAAAGTCAGTTCCAGGAAGCTGCTGCCATCACCGGCCATCCGCCGGTATTTTCCCAGATGGAGCAAACACCTGACTGGGAGCGGCTTTTGAATACATTACTGGGGGCAGACAGTCATCTTACAAAAAAAGAAAAAAATGTGGCGGTCTCCCGGTTAATCTACCTGATAGATTTTGATCATTATAAAATACAACCGGTACTGCAAACTTCGCAGGGAGCAAACACCTGGAGCGCCGGCAGAAATGTGGCATTGAAGAAGCTGAAAGATGGAAAGGCGGAAGCCATGACCGATCAGGATTTTCGTATAGGTAATACCGTACAGAAAGATCATTACTATAACTATGATGGCGAATCGTTTTCTTTCGCAGAAACCGTATGGCAGGAAATTGCAGGGCATCCGCTTTTATTTTCCGCTGATGATCCCACTATTTCTGTGGAAATTGTAAAAGCACAGCCGGAGCTGAGTGTGAACAAAAACGGTCATGGATATACGTTTAGTGCCAATATAGCCGACTATATCAGTGAAACGGTGTTTGTAAAAGAAACCAATACCCGGCTGAAAGTGATCAATCTTACTGCACAGCAGCGGCGGTTGTTGCAAACACTGCAACAGATACCCATGGTGCCGGCCGCAGGAAAAGATAAACTCATACAGGTATTAAAAAGCATTGGTGCACATCTGACTATCCATGCGGATATGGGAGATATTGCAGCCAACATCAATAAGCGACCGGGGGACAGCCGTATTGTAATACAGCTGCTGCCACTGGGAGAAGGGCTAAAAGCAGGGATATATGTAAAGCCATTTACGATGGATCCGCCTTATTGTAAACCAGGTACGGGCGCACATAATATCATCGGCATCAGTAACGGAGAACGCTGGCAGGCCATCCGGGACCTGGCCAGAGAGAAAAGTAATATCACTGCGTTGATGAACCTCATCCAGGGCGCTATTGCACAGGACCTTTCCGATGATACCATCATTTTTGAAGATCCCCTGGACTGCTTACAACTGTTGGAAATCATTAAAGAACATCCGGAGCTGGTCAGGGCAGAATGGCCGGAAGGCGAGCGTTATAAAATCAGCCACCAGGCAGGCTTTTCTCACCTGAGTATTTCACTGAAAGAAAAGGACCACTGGTTTATGTGCGATGGAGAGCTGAAGGTAGATGAAACCACTGTGCTGGCGCTGAAAGACTTACTGGACACTACCCGTACCGTTAAGAAAAGATTTATTGCCTTACAGAACGGCGAATACCTGGCGCTAACAGCCGACTTACGCAGACGCCTGAACGAAATGTCCAGCGTTGCGAAGATAGACCGTAATGCCGTAAGCATACAACCTTTTGCGGCAACGGTGCTGGATGAATTGCTGGAGCAGGCAGGTAGTGTTACCACAGATGCTGCCTGGAAAGCCTTCTCCCTCAAACGCAGTACTGCCATGGAATTGGTGGCACCGGTACCGGTTACCCTGCAAACAACGCTGCGGCCCTACCAGGAAGAGGGCTACCGCTGGATGACCCACCTGGCTGCCTGGGGAGCCGGCGCCTGCCTGGCTGATGATATGGGATTAGGTAAAACCATCCAGGCCATTTCGCTGCTCCTGCACCGGGGGCAGGAAGGTGCTGCGCTGGTCATCTGTCCCGCTTCTGTGGTGAGCAACTGGAGCAATGAAATAAACCGGTTTGCCCCTTCATTGAATGTAATATACCTGCACAATGGCAACAGGGCCGCCCTGGTAAAAGGCGCCGGTTCTTTTGATGTAGTCATCACTACCTATGGTTTGCTGCAGGCGGAAGAGCAGTTGTTGTCTTCTGTGAAATGGCCTACCATCGTGCTGGATGAAGCGCATACCATTAAAAACTTCCAGACAAAAACATCCAAAGCCGCCATGTCGCTGCAGGCAGGATTTAAACTCATGCTAACGGGAACGCCTATACAAAATCATATGGGAGAGATCTGGAACCTGTTTAATTTCCTGAACCCCGGGTTACTGGGTACACTGGATCATTTTAATAAACAGTTTGTATTCCCGTCTGTACGCAATCCGGAAAGTACGGTGAAGCAGCATTTGAAAAAGCTGATCGCGCCATTTATCCTGCGTCGTACCAAAACCGGTGTGCTGGATGAGTTGCCACCTAAAACAGAGATCGTGAAGCTGGTGAGTTTGTCGCCGGACGAAGCGGCCTTTTACGAAGCCTTGCGCCGCAAAGCCCTGGAGAATATCAAGGCGCAGGAGGGCAGTATGGCACAACAACATATCCGTGCACTGGCAGAGATCAGTCGCCTGAGAATGGCCGCCTGTAACCCGCAGATGGTGGATGCAGAAACAGATATTGCTTCTTCTAAATTAGCTGTGTTCCGGGAAATCGTGGAAGAGCTGATCTCCAATAACCACCGGGCGCTGGTGTTCAGCCAGTTTGTAAAACACCTGGACCTAGTGCGGGAAGCGTTGAATGCCATGGGCGTTACTTATCTCTATCTCGATGGCAGCACGCCGATGTCGCAGCGGGATAAACTGGTGAAAGATTTCCAGGCAGGCAAAGGGCAGTTGTTCCTGATCAGCCTGAAAGCAGGTGGACTGGGGCTTAACTTAACCGCAGCGGATTATGTGATTCATATGGACCCGTGGTGGAACCCGGCTATTGAAGAACAGGCCTCTGACCGCGCACATCGTATCGGGCAAACCAGGCCGGTGACTATTTACAGACTGGTAGCGCAACATACGATTGAAGAAAAAATTATAGAGCTGCATAATAGTAAAAGAGATCTGGCGGATCAGCTGCTCGAAGGCAGTGACCAGTCAGGCAGGTTGAATGCGAAAGAGCTGCTGGAGTTGATTGCAGACAGAGATGAGTAGCCGGCGATGCCTCAGAAAGGCGAGGGACTGATACTTGTCCAGCCGCCATCAATGATCAGGCTTTGGCCGGTAATATGCCGGGCCATATCTGATACCAGGAAAAGGGCCGCATTGGCAATGTCGAGTGTAAGTGCCGGTCGCCCCATCGGTGTTAATGCAGACCAGGTTTTTTCATACGCAGGATCGTCGAGCGTACGTTCTGTGAGTGTAGCTCCGGGTGCAATGGTGTTCACAGTAATTTTATGGGGAGATAGTTCTATCACTAAATTTTTAGCGAGCATTTCAAGCGCGGCTTTACTCATGCCGTAGGCGGCCAGGTCTTTATGGGCCTGGTGGCCGGTAACAGAAGACATGAACAGGATGGCGCCGCCCTGTTCCTGTTGTTTCATCCTGTTGGCGGCCGTTTGTGCGAGGAAAAAAGTACCACCCAGGTTTACCTGCATGACCCTGGAAAAAGCGGCGGGTGTATAAGTAAAGAAATCGCCAAACAGGGTAATGCCTGCGTTGGCAATGACAATATCGATACTGCCGTAGCGGGTAACAGCCACCTTGACCATTTGCTGTATAAAGTTTACATCGCTGGAATCGCCGGGCATAGCAATGCAAATACCTTTATCGCTGGTGATAGCATCGGCGGCGTTATTAGCCAGCGTTTCATCGATATCATTCAGTATTACGATGGCGCCTCTTTGTACCAGCTGTTTGCATATTTCAAATCCAATTCCCTGGCCTGCGCCGGTAACGATAGCTACTTTATTTTCGAATTGCATAACGGGTGTTTTGGGCGTTTTATTAATGGGAGTCCCTGGTAACTTCGCTGCCGGAGCTACCTTTCAGGAAATCAAGGTCCGCACCTAAATGGGCTTGTTCTACGTGCTGCTGGTACAGTTGCACATACCCGCGGGTAGATTGTGGATATACTGCTTTCCAGGATGCTTTTCTGCTGTCAATTTCCGCCGGTGTAATGTCTGCATGGAGGCGGCGGTTATGCACATCCAGCGTAATCATATCTCCATCGCGGATAACAGCGAGGGTGCCACCGGTAGCTGCTTCCGGCGATACGTGCAGTACGACGGTGCCAAACCCGGTGCCGCTCATGCGTCCGTCGGAGATGCGTACCATGTCGGTAACGCCTTTGGCCAATAGTTTGGCCGGCAAGCCCAGGTTGCCTACTTCCGGCATGCCGGGGTAGCCTTTGGGACCTACATTTTTAAGTACCAGGATACTGTTTTCATCTACTTCCAGCGCAGGGTCATCGATCCGTTTTTTATAATCGTCAATGTCTTCAAATACGACTGCTTTGCCGGTATGTTGCATCAGGTGCGGGCTGGCAGCAGAAGGTTTGATCACCGCACCCTGTTCGCAGATGTTTCCTTTTAACACCACGATACCGGAAACAGCGTTGAAGGGACTGTCCAGCGGAGAAATAACTTCTTTATTATAGCTGACTGCATGTGCATAATTGGTGCCGATGGTTTTGCCGTTGGCAGTGATACAATCCTTGTGCAGATGATCGAGCAGGATGTTGATCACGGCCGGAAGTCCGCCGGCATAGTAAAGATCTTCCATAAAATAACTCCCTGATGGTTGCAGGTTAGCAATCAGCGGGATGTTGGTGGAAAAAGTATCCATGTCCTGCAGGTTCAGTTCAACTCCGATACGTCCGGCTATGGCCAGCAGGTGAATGACAAAGTTGGTAGAGCCACCTATGGCGGCATTTACGCGGATAGCATTTTCAAAGGCTTCCCTGGTAAGGAGATCTGACAAACGCCTGTTTTCGCGCACCATTTTCACGATTTCAGTGCCGGAGAGTTGAGCCAGCACTTTACGTGCAGCATCCGGTGCAGGAATGGCGGCGTTTTGTGGCAGGGAAAGTCCGAGGGATTCTACCATACAGGCCATCGTGGAGGCGGTACCCATTACCGCGCAGTGGCCGTCGCTGCGGCACATGCCGGCTTCTGCCAGCATCAGTTCTTCGTTGGTCATCCGACCAGCTCTTACATCTTCACTGAACCGCCAGATATCACTGGTGCCGATCTGGTGGCCCCGGTGTCTGCCGGTGAGCATAGCACCACCGGAAACAACAATCGTAGGTATATTCACACTACAGGCGCCCATTACCAACGCCGGCGTGGTTTTATCACAACCGCATAATAATACCACCCCATCCAGCGGGTTGGCGCGGATGGATTCTTCCACATCCATACTTACCAGGTTGCGGTATAGCATCGCTGTTGGCTTGATCAGCGTTTCACCGAGCGACATCACCGGAAACTCCAGCGGATAACCGCCAGCCTCCAGTACGCCACGCTTTACGGCTTCTGCCAGCTCCCTGAAATGTGAATTACAAGGTGTGAGCTCCGACCAGGTATTACAAATGCCGATAATGGGTTTTCCTTCCAGCTCATGAGCGGGGATGCCCTGCTTTTTCAGCCAGGCGCGGTAAATAAAACCGTCTTTGCCTCCACGGGCAAACCAATGACTACTTCTGAGTGCGTGTTCCTGCTGCATAACGGGAAAGGATATAGAATAAGATACAATTATTTACGGATTCCGAAATTTACGCATTTTGAATTTGTAATGCAATGCCAAAGCAGGGATATGACTATTCCGCTTTGACCACCTTACTACCCGCAGAAATACCGTTTTCATTAATCGCCACAATAGAATAATAGTAAGGCTGCTGCTTATCCATCCCTTTAAAGTAATATTCATTGGCATTATGCACCATTATACAACCATATAATTTATCCGGTGCAGTGCCGAAGTAGATGTTATAAGCATAGGCATTGTCTACCGTTTGCCATTTGATCCAGGCACTGCGTTTATCCTTCTCCGTGCGTAGCACCATGAATGATTTTACTGTGTCCGGCGTTTGGCCGTTACCGTTACCAAATACCCGGAGTCCGCTGATCGCAAATTTTCCACCCGGCATATGTATGTTTTCCAACCGGATATACCTGGCTTTTACCGGCTTTGGTAAAGCGATGTAGTCGTGGGGCACATCCGTTTTATTATGACTTTTATCTGCCAGCACCTGCCATCTTTTTCCATCTGTTGAATAACGGAGTATATACTGATGATAGATATCCAGTTGTTTGCCCATGAAAGGAGCATCCTGATCGGCGTAGTTGATCTGTATGGCGTTTACCCTACTTACGGCACCCAGATCGGTTTGTATCCATTCGCCTTTGTTGCCGGTGGCAGCGCTCCAATAGGTTTTAATGTTTTCGTCTACCGCATTGTCAGGGAAATAGCCTCCGAGCGTAGAAGATACGGTTACTGGTTTGTTATAATTCAACAGCATCCACCCGGTAAAGGAGGGATCCATGCGGAAGTCAGTATGTCCGTTCACGTTAGTATCGCGTGGAATACGGTGTGGATAATCTCCGAAGGCAGTGTTGCTATATAGCACATCGTCTTTATCAAAACCTGCAGGCCACAGGCCCAGCCTTCTTTCAAAACTATTTTTTACAGATATCACGGTAGTAGATATATGCCACCAGTTGCCTTTGGTATCCTGGAAAGTGCTGCCGTGACCGGCGCCACGGGCGAATCCTCCTGGTTTAAAGGAAAAAGGATTATGCGCCTGGGGGATAAAAGGGCCCAGCGGATGATCACTCACTACTACACCATCCGCATAGCCACTGAATTCTGTTCCGGGCGCTCCATATTGCAGGTAATATTTTCCATTATGTTTCGTCATCCAGGCGCCCTCTATAAACGGATCCAGGAAAGTGTTATCCATATATTCGCCAAATCGTTGCCAGCCGTACCGTTCATCGTTCAGGAGGTATAACTCTTTTCTGGCGCCTTTCAGTTGCAACGTTCGTTTATCCACTTCTCCTCCATAAAGCGGATAGCTGTTACTGCTGCCATTGTATTGGTACAGTCTTCCATCGTCATCCAGGAAAAAATCGGGATCCCAGCCACCTGCTGCGAAAGAGTCTACCGCCGTTTTCCATTGATTGCCTTTGGGGTTGGTGCTCATCCAGATGGGGAAATCACTGGTGTAGGTAGAGCCAAATACCATCATGGTATCCCCCATCACCCAAACAGCCGGCGCGCACAATTCATCATATACATGATGCCAGGGCTGCAGGAATTTACGGGCAATGAAATGCCATTGCGTAAGGTCTTCGCTCCACCAGTAACCCCATTGATTGGTAGAAAAAAGATAGTAGTCGCCCTTATAGGTTACGATGACAGGATCGGCGGTAGCCCTGTGTTTGCCCCATTCCGTGAAATTGGGAATGGGGCAGTAGCCATAGTCAATATTCATTGGGTTACAATAGGTGGTTTGTGCGTATAACCGTTCCTGTGATAGCAGATATATTACCGATAGCAGAAGGTATGCTCTCATATACTTATTTTAATTGCGGGCTTGTAAAATCCAGTTTTTTTAATCCTGTTTGTATTTCCGGGCAGCTCATAAAAAGCTGCCACAACAAACCGCTGCGGTAATTCTCTATCATCACAATGATAGGCCCCTGGTCAATGGCCAGGTGCGAAGTAGCGTACCATTGCTTTGTTTCATTAAAAGCATCCGTGAATCCATATTGGCTCCATATTTTTTTTCCCAGCTTGTAATAAAAGTATTTCAATGCCTGCATGGAATATTCCGGTGTGTAAGGAAATGCAGATAAGGCAGCCGTAGGAGTAATGGTACCAAAGTCGTTTTCCGGTGAGTGTGCATTGTAACCATCATAGGTATCGCTGGCGGTGAGTCCCCAGCAATCAGCGCTATAGCCTTTGAACCCCTTTGGATTACGTATGCAGTATTCCCGGTTGATCCGCGTATGGTTGCTATTCTGTTCCCAATAGTCGGCGTAACGATCTTTTAATCCGCGGGGATCAAGTCCCAGGAAAGAATAATGTGAAAAGAAAAGCGGGCCGCCGAAATCAAATCCCAGTGGTAACCGTATTCCGAAAAATTCTTTGCCGTTGAGGAAAGATCTGCCGCTGGCCCACCCCTGATGATACACACTCGCCTTTACAGGATAGGTAGGGGAAGATGCTGCCAGCACATATGTCATGAGGCACTCGTTCCATCCCCTGATTTCATGGTTCATACTCCATCCGTTGTTGGGACTCCAATGCCAGTACAATACACTTCGTTCATCGCGCGTATACCAGTCCCATTCTGCTTCCTGCCAGGTCCAGTTGATTTTATCACGCAGTTCTTTTTCGCGGGGTGTATTACGGTCAAAGTACTGCCGTGCGGTTAAGAGTCCTTCAAACAGAAAGGAAGTTTCTACGAGGTCGCCGCCATCATCTTTCCTGCTGAAGGGGATGGTTTTTCCTGTGCGGCCGTTGAGCCAGTGAGGAAATACACCGTGATAGTGATCTGCTTTCCGTAAAAAATCGATGATGGTCAGGAGCCTGTTCAGCGCTGCTTCGCGGGTAATCCATTGACGCGAGGCGGCTACTACGATGGCCATTACGCCAAAGCCGGTGCCACCGGTGGTCACTACTTCATCACCATAATCGTACGCCTTGTTGCTGCGCTCCCGTGCCATACCTGAAACGGGATGACCGAAGTCCCAGAAGTAACGGAAGGTTTGTTGTTGTACCAGTTCCAGCAATGCCGTATCTGAAAGCCCCTGCCGGATGGCAGACCTGTTGGGTGTTTGCTGTTGTGCCTGCGCGTAATACGCGAACAGGCACAACAGGATGATATATTTTAATGATTGCATTCTTTGCAGTTTATAGTCCTTAATATCCGGGATTTTGTGTCAGTTTGCCTGCGCTCACATCTATTTCATTTTGTGGAACCGGCCACACTTCATTTTTACCGGTTACGAAACCCAGTGGTCCGAATAGCTGCGGTGCACGTCCCTGACGGATCACATCAAAATAGCGGTCGTTCTCCATCGCGAGTTCCACCCGTCTTTCACGCCAGATAGCATTGCGTAAGGCCACTTTTTCTGTTACGGTTACATCGGGTAATATACCGGTTAAACCGTTTCTGGCGCGTAGTCTTACAGCATTGAGCGAAGAAAGGGCCTGTGTGGCATTCCCCAGTTCATTTGCTGCTTCAGCGTTCATCAGTAATACTTCTGCATAACGGATGACGCGGATGTTTTGATCGGCTCCTTCTTTATAGCCGCTAACGAATTTATTAAATGGCACGTATGATTTCTGGTTAAACCGGGGATTTACGCCGGTAGGTGAAATCTTGTCTCCTTCAGGAGTTGTTTCGCCACGGAAGATGATGGTAGCATCGCGCCTGGGATCGCCGGGTTCGTAGGAGGTGTCAAGACTGAGGGTAGGTACATTAAAGCCCCAGCCACCGCCTACCGCTTCTTTTACGCCCTGGATCTGGGAGTATTGTGAGTTGGAGGCGTCTGCATTTCCGAGGATCAGTTGTGCCTGTATTTCAAAAACAGATTCAGGTGCGTTTTCATTCGGAATACGGAATAATTGTTCATAATTGGGGAAGAGCGTATATCCCAGTTGCATCACCTGGTTAGTATAATTGAGTACATCAGCCCATTTCTTTTGGTACATCGCTACTTTAGCGTGGAGCGATAATGCTGCCCCTTTAGTAGCACGTCCTTTATCGGCAGCCGGATAGCTGACCGGCAGCACTGTTGCAGCTTCCGTGAGGTCCTGTTCAATAGCCGTCCATACTTCTGCTGCGGGTGTTCTGGCAATATTGTAATCATCCGGTGTTTTTGGAAGATGTAACCGTAGCGGAACATCACCAAACGCGCGTACCAGCCGGAAATTGGCGTAGGCCCTTACGAACTTAGCTTCGGCGAGGTAGCGGGTTTTCAGGGCGGCGTCCATGGTGATGTTGGGAATATTGTCGATCACCTGGTTGCAGAAATTGACTTCCTGGTACTGTCCCTGCCAGAACTCCAGGATTTGTCCTTCTGTGGGAGAGGCGCTGAAATTGTCGAAGTTGGTGAGGAAACTGGCATCAGAAGGGGTGCTGCCTTTTTCTGTATCATCAGCACCCAGACTTTCGATGGCCAGCGCAGCGAAGCCTACCTGTTTCCATTCCCGGAGATTGGCATATATGGCGTTCACGCCTTTGGTAGCATCTGCTTCTGACTGCCAGAATTGTTGGCTTGGCTGCTGGCCTTGTGGTGGCACATCCAGGAAACTTTTTCCGCAACCGGCTGTCATCGCTAACAGGACCGGCATCAAGTAAACGGCTATACGCAATTGGTAATATATGTGGTTATTTTTCATGATCGTAATGATTTGGTTAGAATGTGACGTTTACACCGAAATTATAGGTGGCGTATAATGGGTACACACTGTTGTCGATGCCAACGTTGTTAGGTGTGCCACCAATTTCAGGTGAAAATCCGCGATACCTGAAAAAGTTAAAGGCATTCTGCGCATTCAGGTACAGCCGGAGATTTTTCATCTTCCATCTGTTGATCAGCGCTGTGGGAAAACGATAACCAAGTTGTATGTTCCTGATCCTGAAATAACTGCCGCTTTCTACAAAGAAGGAGCTGGGCAGATAGTTTTGTCTGCCACCGATGAAGGCGGAAGGATAGGTGTTGGATGTACCTTCCCCGTGCCAGCGCTTATTATAAAAATCCTGGGTGAAGTTTTCATTTCCAAAGCGTAGTCCGATGTTGGCGTTATATACGTCTACATCTGCCACACCCTGGAAGTCAACAGCCAGATCAAACTGTTTATAGGAAAAATAAGTATTGATGCCATAGGTATATTTTGGATTTGGATTACCCAGTGCTACACGATCATTAAAATCTATTTTTCCGTCCGGTGTGCCATGAGAACCGCTTACATCGCGGTATTTAAAGTCTCCTGCCTTAGCTTTCGGCTGGGCAGAGGCTGCGGCTTCCGCATCGGTCTGAAAAATTCCATCTACCTGGTAACCAAAAAACTGGCCTATGGGCTGACCTACAAGGGTGCGTGTTCCCAGCGCTCCTCCGGTAGCAGCACCACCGCCGCCATAAATAGGATTATTACCACTTTCCACAGACAGCACCTTATTATTATTGATACCCAGGTTGGCGCCGACCGAATAGCTGAAGTCTTTATTGCCAGGTTCATCTTTCCAGTTCACCGTAAATTCCCAACCCCGGTTCTGGATATTGGCCTGATTGGTAATGATGGTGCTGGATTGAGTACCTACCGATCCGGGGAAGGGCACATTAAAGATGGCCCGTTGTGTTTCCCGGTTATAAAAGCCAGCTTCCACATATAACCTGTTCTGCAATACACTGGCTTCCAGACCAACATCGGTACCTACTGCTCTTTCCCAGTATGTAACCGGTGCTACCACAGAATTGATACTGGCGCCTGTGTTGATGATGCCACCGAAAATAGCCGTCAGGTAGGGGTCCTGGGCTACCCTCAGCACAGATACGTTGGAAGGAATAGACGCATTCCCGATTTTACCCCAGCTGGCACGCAGTTTCAGGTTATCAAAGATGTTTGTATTTTTCAGAAAAGGTTCCTGGCTGATCACCCATCCGGCACCTATGGATGGGAAATATCCCCATCGCTGGTCACCAAAGAATTTGGAAGATCCATCTGCACGAATGGATGCGGTCAGCAGGTATTTATTTTTGTACGCATAATTTAAACGGCCAAAATAGGAAGCCACTGTGTAAAGATCTCCTTCATCTTTCACCTCTCTTCCATCGGCATTCCCGAGTCGGAGATAGCGGTCTCCTTCGCTGTTATTGGGTACATTCTGCGCGGAAGCAATGAGTTTATAGAGCTTGTATTGCTGGGCCGACTGACCGGCGAGTACGCGCAAATCATGATCGCCGAATTTGTTTTCGTATGTCAATGTATTTTCCACGATCCAGTTAGTACGGTCGGTACCTGTACGCATTAATACACTGACATTATTCCGCTGCACAACGGTAGCGGCGTACACCGGTGTATAATTACGGATAATACTATCGCCATATTCGCCACCTGCGCTTGCATGAAAAGTGAAATGTTTCGCGAAGCGCAGGTCTGCATACACACTTCCTGTAACGACATGTCTTTTCGTGGTTTGGTCATAGACATCCAGCGTTACCTGCGGGTTGTTGGCCGCGCCACTACCCAGATTATATTTACTGGGATCACCGTAGGAGCCATCCGGATTATGCACCGGCACTATGGGAGCGGAATTATATAATTGCCCGAAAATGGCATCGGGCACATCATTGGAATTATATACAGCGGCCGTCACGGTATAACCTATTCTCAACGGCTCAAATACCTGGAAGTCGTTTTGTAGTCTTGCGGTTACCCTGGTAAAATCATTTGTTTTTACGATGCCTTCCTGTTTAAGGTAACCCACAGAAAAACTATAAGTAGATTTTTCGGTCCCCCCACTGATAGATAGCTGGTGATTGGTGATCATGGCATTTCGCAGCTCCTGGTCATACCAGTTGGTGCCTTCGCCGAATTCATCCGGATTCAGCAGGTTGGGTTGATTATTTTGTTTGCTTAGTTCATTGACAAGGATGGCATATTCATGGCCATTGGCCATTTTTACTTTGTTGGTAACACGCTGAAATCCGACAAACCCATTGTAATTAACTGCCGGTTTGCCTGCTTTTCCTTTTTTGGTAGTGATGAGCACTACGCCATTGGCGGCCCGGATGCCATAAATGGCTTCACTGGACGCATCTTTCAGGATACTCATGTTTTCGATATCCCCCGGATTTAAAAAGCTGATATCATCATACCAGACACCGTCTATCACATAGAGTGGATTAGGGCTGCCATAGATGGTACCGGCGCCCCGGATTTTAATATTGGGTGCTGCGCCGGGCTTGCCGCTGTTAGTGATCTGCACGCCGGCTACTTTTCCCTGTAAACCGCTGATGGCGTTCGGTGCAGGTTGTTTGGATATTTCTTCTCCTTTTACCTGCGTAATAGCCCCGGTAATATCCACTTTACGTTGCACGCCATAACCTACTACCACTACCTGTTCTACCTGGGTAACAGATTCAGACAGGGCGATATCGATGACCGTTTGATTGCCAACAGGCACTTCTTTATTGGCATATCCAATAAACGTGGCTACCAGTGTAGCATTAGACGGCGCTAAAATGCTGTAGGTGCCATCGTCCCTGGTGACTGTTCCGCGGGTGGTACCTTTTACCGCGATCGTCACACCAGGTAAGGGAGAACCGGAGCTGCCTCCTGTAACCTTACCGCTGATTTTTATGTCCTGCGACTGTGCTGCAGTCGTCTGTAGCAGGATTAGGAAGAACGACAAAAAAAGAAGGATGGCTGCGCGCATTTTCTTGTGGGCATACAAATTGCGTTCAATGCCGGTTAACGTTTTTTTCATACGTAGAAATTAAAATGTAAAGGCAATAACATTGCTGCTGCTGTTGAGGAGCAAGTTGTTTGGGTTTTTTCCAGATGAATAATACACTATCTGTTGGCCTTAAGAGYTGTTGTAAACAGGTGCTATCATATACAGGCGTTTAACAATGATGTAAAAACGAGCCTTCCGTGTTGCTCGTAGAAATAGGTCTTAACTTTTGTATTGAGTTTTCTGTAAAGGGTTATAATAGGATTACACTAAAAATACGTTAATAACGTTTACATGGAAAATTAGAAATACTGTCGGTTAGCACCATATGCTGTGCCAGTTATTTAATATGTACCTCCGGATGAAGAAAAGTAAGATCAGTGGCCATAGCATTACGGTGGTCTTCGTATATTTATAACCGTGGCCAGGTAATACAAAAATTTTTTGCCATCTAAATATGCTTGTATGAAAACCCCTTTTTTTTCTCTTCTGATAGCTGGTATCATCGGTTTATTACCACTTCATGCACAAATACCGGCAACAACCGCCAAAATGAATGCTTTTGTTAGTGGGCTGATGAGTAAGATGACCCTGGAAGAAAAGATTGGTCAACTGAACCTGCTTACACCCGGAGGAGGTGTGGCTACTGGTGCTGTGGTGAGCGCAGATGTAGAAACAAAGATCAGCAAAGGTCAGGTAGGTGGCTTATTTGGGGTAATTGGTGTGGAAAAAATCCGCAAAGCGCAGCAATTGGCCGTCAGCAAGAGCCGGCTCAAAATTCCATTGTTGTTTGGATCAGATGTGATCCACGGATATAAAACCACTTTCCCTATTCCGCTGGGATTATCCTGTAGCTGGGATATGGTGTTGATTGAACATAGTGCACACCTGGCTGGGATAGAAGCCAGTGCCGACGGATTATGCTGGGTTTATTCGCCTATGGTGGATATTGCCCGTGATCCACGTTGGGGACGGGTAGCAGAAGGCTCAGGAGAAGATGTTTACCTGGGGTCAAAGATCGCTGCGGCCATGGTGCGGGGCTACCAGGGAGATGATCTTGCCGCCAATAATACGGTGATGGCCTGTGTGAAACATTTTGCTTTATATGGTGCAGCAGAAGCCGGAAGGGATTACAATACCACTGATATGAGTCGCATTAAAATGTATGAATATTACCTTCCTCCGTACAAGGCGGCTATTGACGCAGGCGCCGGTAGTGTAATGACCTCATTCAATGAAATAGACGGCATTCCTGCTACTGCCAATAAATGGCTGATGACAGACCTGCTGCGGAAACAGTGGGGATTTAAGGGGTTTGTGGTAACAGATTATACCGCTATCAATGAAATGATGGCACATGGTATGGGAAACCTGCAAACGGTATCGGCGCTGGCATTGAATGCCGGCGTAGATATGGATATGGTAGGAGAGGGTTATCTCACTACATTGCCGGCATCGCTGCAGCAACACAAGGTCACACAACGACAGATTGATGATGCCTGCCGCCGTATACTGGAGGCTAAATACAAACTTGGGTTGTTTGAAGATCCGTACCGCTACTGTGATGACAGCCGCGCCGGACATGAAATTTTAAGTGCAGATAAGAAAAAGGCTGCCAGGGAGCTGGGTGCACGTTCCTGCGTATTACTGAAAAATAACCAGCAGGTACTCCCACTGAAGAAATCGGGCACTATTGCGCTGATAGGACCGCTGGCCAATAACAAAAATAATATGTTGGGCACCTGGGCGGTGAATGGTGATCCGCAGGCAGCCGTGCCTGTACTGGAGGGTATAAGAAGTGCAGTAGGTAACGGTGCAAACATATTATTCGCCAAAGGCGCCAATATCAGTGATGATAGCATTTTTGCCAGGAAAGTAAATGTATTTGGCGAGCGGATTGATATTGATCCCAGATCAGCAGAGCAACTCCGGGCGGAGGCAGTAGCTACGGCCAATAAAGCCGACGTAATTGTGGCCGTGGTAGGAGAAGCATCGGAGATGAGCGGCGAAGCAGCCAGCAGATCGGACATAGGATTGCCGGGAAGTCAGCAGCAATTATTACGTGCGTTGGCGCAAACCGGTAAGCCCCTGGTAGTGGTGTTAATGAGTGGTCGTCCATTAACATTGACCACTGAAAATGATCTGGCTACCGCCCTGCTGGAGGTATGGTTCCCGGGTATAGAAGCTGGCAATGCAGTAGCCGATGTACTTTTCGGTCATTATAATCCGTCAGGGAAATTGACTATGAGCTTTCCCCGCAATGTTGGGCAGATTCCGATTTATTACAATCACAAAAATACAGGCCGCCCCCAGGGGGATGGTCCTACTGAAAAGTTTCATTCCAACTACCTGGATGTAGCCAATGATCCGCTGTTTCCTTTTGGATACGGTTTAAGCTATACCACCTTTAAATATGACCACCTGAAACTGGATAAGACAACATTGGGTCTTAAAGACAAAATGGACGTTTCTTTTACCCTCACTAATACCGGCGCTTATGCCGGTGAAGAAACTGTGCAGATATATCTCCGGGATAAAGAAGCTACGATAGCGAGGCCGGTAAAGGAATTAAAAGATTTTAAAAAGATCCGGCTGGAACCCGGAGAAAATAAAACGATTCATTTTACGGTGGATAAAGAAAAACTTTCTTATTTCAACAGCAGCCTGCAATGGACGGCAGATCCGGGTATGTTTGAAATAATGATTGGTGCTTCATCTGCTGATATACGTTTGAAAAGTGAATTTGAGCTTCGGTAAAATGGCGTGATTGAATTTCTAAAGCCATGTAAAAGCAAAGAGATTTGTTAATCCCTTCTTTCTCTACATGATAACTAGGTTATCATTTAACAGATGTTTATCACACACCCCGATAAAAGTTCAGATTTTATTATGGAATTTTAACGGCATTGCATCTGTACCCAACAACCTGTATTTACCCACAATGAAAAAAATAATAGGATTTATCCTTTGTCTGCTCACAACGCAACTCTGTCTGGCACAGCAGGCTGCTGTAAAAGGAAATGTGGTAGACACACTTAATCGCGTTCAATTATCACACTCGGTAATCGCCCTTCTCAATGCCAAAGACTCTATACTAGTAAAGTTTACACGAAGTGATGAAAAAGGCCACTTTGAGCTAAAGGGCATTCCCGCTGGTAAGTATGTGTTGCTGATTAGCTATCCTGCCTTTGCTGACTACGTAGAGCCTTTAACGTTATCTGATACTTCCCTCGTGCATCTGGATAAAATTATGCTTACGCAGCGATCCCGGTTGTTGCAGGAAGTAGTCATCCAACAGAAGGTAGCCGCTATCAAAATGAAAGGAGATACCACCGAATTTAATGCGGCCAGCTTCAAAACAGAAGCCAATGCATCTGTGGAAGACCTGCTGAAAAAGCTGCCTGGTATGCAGGTAGATAATAAAGGACAGATCACTGCAAAGGGTGAAACCGTGAAAAAAGTATTGGTAGATGGAGAAGAATTTTTTGGAGATGATCCTACGCTGGTCACCAAAAATCTGCGGGCAGACATGGTCGATAAAGTACAGTTGTACGACAAGAAAAGTGATCAGTCTAATTTTACCGGGGTTGATGACGGCGAAAAAACCAAGACAATTAATATTCAGCTGAAGGAAGATAAGAAACGGGGCTATTTCGGTAAACTGGCTGCAGGCGCAGGAGATCAGGGTTTCCATAACAGTGAGGCCATGGTAAATGTATTCAGAGGCAAACAAAAACTGGCGGCGTTTGGGATTGTGTCCAACACCGGCAAGGTGGGTTTGAACTGGGGGGACCGGGAGAAGTTCGGATCCGGTGGTGGTGAATTGTCGGTTAATGATGACGGTGACTTTGAGTTCAGCGATGACGGAGGTGAGCCTGACAGCTGGGCGGGACGATACCAGGGTAATGGGTATCCGCTGGTGCAGACCGGTGGCTTACACTATGGCAATAAATGGGATAGGGACCGGCAGAACGTAAATGCCAACTACAAGATCATGAAATTGTTTGTGGATGGCAGCAGGAACACCGTTTCACAGGATTTATTGAAAGACACTACTTACTACAATAATTCTTCGGAGCAGTTTAGAAATAGTATTCTTCGTAACCGCCTGAGTGGGAGTTATGAAAACCAGATTGACTCCAGCTCTTCTATCAAGCTAATGGTAGACGGTGGACTGGATCATAAAATATCCAGCACATTCAATACTGCCGAAGTATTGGCGAATAAGGATATGGTTAATAACAGTCAGCGGAAAACGTCTTCGGTGTTTGATATTGGAGGGGTGAACTCCAGTATCTTATGGCGCAAGAAACTGAAGAAAAAAGGACGTACCGTTTCTGTGTTTTTTGCAGAGAATTATAACCGTACCAATGGAGAAGGGCTGTTGGATGCGCAAACCAACTTCTATAAGATGGGGCGCGTAGATTCGGTACAAAATACCGATCAGCGTAAGACAACGAATAATGAAGCCATCAGTATCAATAGTAACATTACCTATACAGAGCCGTTGTCAAAAAGTTCATCACTGGTGATTAATTACGGTATTAATTTAGATAACAACCATTCCAATAAACTTTCCTTTAACCAAAACAGCGAAGGGAAATATGTCATGATGGATTCGCTGTACAGTAATGATTATGCATTTAATATTCTTACCCATAAGGGCGGTTTGAGCTACGCCTATACGAAGAAAAAAGTGCGCATTAATATCGGTAGTAATGTGGGACTGACCAGCTTTCAACAAAAGGATATGTTCAGGGATCATCAGCGGGATCGTAGTTTTGTTAACTGGTATCCGAGGGCTCTCCTCCGGTATAATATAACCCCACAGCGCCGTTTATCATTCACCTATAACGGCTCTACGCAGCAGCCGGGCATCAACCAGCTGCAACCGATCCTGGTAAATGATGATCCGGTGAATGTGGTGATAGGGAACCCGAATCTGAAACCTTCTTTTAATAATAACTTTGATGCCAACTTCTCCGATTATAAGGTCATGACGAACCGCGGTATCTGGGTGAACATGAGCTATTCGACTACCAGTAATGCGATCAGTGACCGTAGTATACTGGATGCAAACGGAAAAAGAACCACACAGGCCGTTAACGTAAATGGTAATAGTAGTGCCAGGTTCTATTCAAATTTTAACTGGAAGATTGTGCCGCTGGATCTGAGAATAGGTACCGGGGTAAATGGAAGTCTCAACAGGAATGTGAACTACGTGAACGACGTATATAACGTGACAAAATCCGGGAACGTTGGTTTAAATTTATTTGCATCGAAAGAGAAGGAAAAGAAATACGAGGTATATCTGGATGCCAGCGCTAATTACAATAGCAGTGTATCTTCTGTGCAAAATACGCTGCGTACCAATTACTGGACTTATAATCTCAATCCCAGTACAAATATCCACCTGCCACTGAAGTTTCAGTTGCATGCAGATATGAACTGCATGATCCGTCAGAAAACGCCGGTATTTACCAGTAATAACAGCGTTGCTATCGTCAATGCATCTGTTGCGAAAAAATTTGGAAAGAAAGAATTGGTAGAGATCAATTTTTCCATGAGTGATATCCTGAATCAGAACATAGGATTTGAAAGATCGGTATCTACCAACAGGATTACGCAGTCCACCTATAGTACTATTGGCCGCTATGGCCTGCTGTCTTTTATCTGGAATTTTAACAAATTAGGCGCTGCTGCGCCCAAAGAATAGTTGCTATGAAAAACATTTGTAAGAAAATAAGTCTACTCACCCTCCTCATCGTATCTGCTTTAACGATGCAGGCTCAGCATACTATTTTTCTGCAGCAGGGACGTATTGAATATGAGAAGCGGTTGAACATRCATGCCAGGATGAACCAGATGAGCAATGGTGAAGAGGGATCCTGGATGGATGGTTTGAAAAAGGGGATGGATCAATACCAGGTCACCTACTTCGATTATTCGTTTGCCAACAATACTACTTTGTATAAGCCGGGAAGGGAAAATGAAACGGCCAATAAGAATCCTTTCTGGGGGGAGGGGCCTGCAGAAGAGAACGTGGTGTATTCCAGACTGGATAGTATGCAAAGCATTTCACAGAAGAAAGTATTTGAGCAATTGTTTGTGGTGAAGGATACTATCCGCTCCATCCGTTGGAAGATTACGGATGAAACCCGTAAAATAGCCGGGTTTGATTGCCGGCGGGCCAACGCCGTTATCATGGATTCCATTTATGTGGTGGCATTTTATACCGATGCCATTGTTACACCGGGAGGGCCGGAGTCGTTCAGTGGACTGCCGGGGATGATTCTGGGGGTAGCGTTGCCGCATGAGCATATTACCTGGTTTGCGACCAAAGTACTGGTAGATGATATTAAAGAAGGTGCCCTAAAGCCACCGGTCAAGGGAAAGGAGGTCAATAATAAGGAGCTGAATACCACTATCAGTAAAAGCATCGGTAAGTGGGGGAATTGGGGAAAGGCATATATTAAAGCGATTTTGTTATAATTGCAGCTGATAGCTGATCATTTAATGCAACGGATACATAACATAAGAGCGCTTTATTCCCCTGTTCAGCCTTGTGTGAAGCAGGCGGCAGGGGAGGTGGTGTACCGGGAGTTTTTACCGGATGTAAGGTTGCAGGATTTTATTTATTGTTACTGGCAGCTGAAAACCGAATATCCGTTAACGGAGCCTTATCATTACCGCGTAGTGGCTGATGGCTGCATAGATATCTTTTTTGAGCTGCATGACCCACAGCATCCTGTTGTAATGGGTTTCAGCGATGCCTATACGGAATTCCCGCTGGGGCCCACGTTTAATTATGCAGGCATCCGTTTTTTGCCTGGCATGTTTCCGCAGTTGTATAGGGTAAATGCCGCTGAACTGGCCCACCAGGAGGCCCTTTTGGAAGATGTGGCACCTGTGGGATACCATTTCCTGAGAGAGGGACTACCTGGACATCCAACGGTAACGGCCATAAAATCGATGCTGGATAAGCACTTCCTGGTATTTCTCTCAAAAACTGATATTCATGCAGACAGCAGGTTCTATGAATCCATAGACCTTATCCTGCGTACATCCGGTGCGGTGAGCATAGAAAAGGAGGTACCTCAGGGTATCAGTTCGCGGCAGTTGCGGCGTTTGTTTGCTGAATATATAGGCGGCACCCCCAAAGCTTTCAGTAACGTGGTCCGGTTTCAGCAGATTTTGCAATCTTCTCCTGAAGTGCTGAAAAACAGGTTGTACCTGGACGCCGGCTACTATGACCAGGCTCATTTCATTAAAGCGTTTAAGCGGCTGTACGGCCTTACGCCATCCCAGGTCTTCGAAAAATAACTTTGTCCGATTTTTACAATGTTGGCGCCTGCGCGGATAATAACTTTGCTGTCATAAAATTTCAAGGAAATGAAACGATGGCTGTTATTACTGACTTTTTCTTTTTTTATATCCCATCTTTATTCACAAACAAAACCGGTTAAGATGAAATTGAACGCGGGCATCATTACTTCGAAAATAGCGGAGAGTAAAAAGTTTTATACAGATATATTAGGCTTTGGGGTTACGTTTGAAAACGACTTTTACCTGTTGTTGCATACCCCGGATAAGTCTGCTGCTATTAGTTTTTTATCGCCGGAACATGCTTCTCAACAGCCTTTGTTCAGGCCTGCTTTTAATGGGAAAGGGGTATACCTGACCATAGAGGTGGCGCATGTAGACGAACTTTATCAGCAGTTAAAAGCCAAAGGAGCGCATATTGTGATCGATATCCGTAATGAGCCCTGGGGAGACCGGCATTTCGCTATACAGGACCCTAATGGGGTGGGAATAGACCTGGTGACCTATTCACAGCCATAGTGTGTGTTAACATAATTTTAAGATAAAGAAATCATAAAAAGGTGGGTGATGGCACCAAAGAGGAATCATTTTTGTTTTATGCCAGGTAACTAAAAATTTTAACCATGGCAAAGCTAAGCAAGGACACCGTAAAACAAGAAATTCAGGAACTGGCCATCGGTAACTATAAAAGTTATCCTGCTGATTATGAAGAAGCGCCGGCAGCGGTTTCAGAGAACATCCAGTCATTGGCAAAGGGTTATTGGGACAGCCGCGAATTCAAGGAAGTAACGCGTGATGAGCGGTTAGGAATAGACCTGGAAGACTATAAGCACTGGACAAAAGAGGCGTATGATGCCTTTATGGAAGCCAATCATCAATCAATGAATTGATTCCACCACACATTATTACCACAAGGATAGCCCCGGCACCCACGTGCCGGGGCATTTTTTTGTAATCTGCAACTATTTAAGGAAGCTGGTTGTTTAACTATAACGGTGGATTCACTGCCATATAAATGTAGTGGGCACTACACCTGCTTGGTGACTTAAATCTGCATCTACACCTCTTTTGAGCTGGTGTTCGTAACCCCTGATTGCATTGGGCCAGTGGCTGAACCTGCCATTAATCCTAAAATTTCAGCGCATGAAAAAGTTTGTATGTTTGTTGGTGATCCTGGGTGCCGCCTGGCGGTTGTGTGCTCAGAGTGCCCCTGTTGCGGCGGTTGTTATACAGGATGAGGACCTGGTGACACAAATCTTTGGCAAGAATAAAGAGTCGCTCCTGGATGATTTATTGCAGATATCTCCGGTAGAAATGCAGGCGTTTCAGTCCACTTTCCTGGAGTATGAAACGGAAAAAAGCCCCTGGTTAGCGGAGCGTATTGCTTTACTGAAGATGTATAATGAAGAGTTTTCTTCTATTGACGAGCGTAAAATGAATTCGCTTACCAGGCAAATCATTAACAACGACCTTGAATTCGGACGTTTACAAATGCGCTATTTCAGGCGGATGAATAAGCTGTTGGGAGCTACCAGGGCAGCTAAATTCTTCCAGCTGGACAATTACCTGGAGCAGTCGTCCCGCGTATTTTTACAAAACAAGCTACCATTTATTAAGGAGTTGGAAACAGGCAGGCAGGCGTTTTCGCACGACAGCAAGCCGCTTACCAGCAGGTAGCCATGGGTGCTAGACCGCTTCTTCTATAAAGTCTTCGCTACGTGGAATGGCTTTGAATTTTTCGAGCAAGTCTGCCGGGAGTCCTGTAAGCTTACGTTTACGGGTATCTATCCATGCACCGTCTACGAGTACTGTAGCGGATTTGGTACCATCTCCCCGGAAAATTTCATGTTTTATAGACCAGCGGGAGGCATCTGTTCTGCATTTTGTCAGTTCGCAGGTGACCTGGACTTTGTCGTTGGCGCCAATTTCCCGGTGATAGAAGAGTTCTTCGCGGAAGAGGATAGGGCCTATCTGTAGTTGTACGAAATGGGCAGCATCGAGGCCTATTTTATCCAACATGGTTAACCGTGCCTGGGCGGCAAAGTCGGCATAGGCCGAATGCCGCAGGTGCATGTTAGCGTCTATCTGTGACCATAATACGGGTCCTTCAAAGAATATGTTCATCTTTAAATTTACGAAAAAGCCGCATAAAATAATCGTGGAAGGAAGTTGCATATAATAGAAATATCTACCTATAACGGCTATACGTAAAAATAATCGGCCGGGGATACCGGTCAGGGAAGGGGCTGTTAACGAAATTTTTCAATAAAAAAAAGTAAAACAAATTTTTTTAGAAACATTTCCTTTTATACTTTCGCAGCCTGGAGAGTTGGCAGAGCGGTCGATTGCGGCAGTCTTGAAAACTGTTGACTGTAACAGGTCCCGGGGTTCGAATCCCTGACTCTCCGCAAAAAGCGATACAAAATTCAGTAATGGATTTTGTGTCGCTTTTTCATTTTTAAGAAGGTGACCTTCTGTTTGAGATTAAATTTGACTCCTTTATCCATAAAAATGCCCCCAAAAGTGTCTAACTTTTTGGGGGCACTTCAGACAGAGGCTGCCAATTCCGTGTTAAATGCTTAGATCTATTTAGCTTTTTTAGCTACGAATTTACCAAGTACTTTACCAGCTTTGGCGTATGCATCACCGATACGAGGACCGGTGGCAAACTGACCTTTACCGCCTTTCATATCATTCAGCATAATTTTGCAGAGGACTTTAGATTTATCAGCAGCATCGTAAAAATAAATTTCGAGATTAACCGCTGCTTTGGCAGAAGTAATGCCTACATTATATCCTACCTCGATAAATTTGGTATGTACTTCCATGATATATTTAGTAGCAGCATCTTCGCTGATGGTTCTTTTGGAATATTTCGCAAACAGCTCGTTGAATTTAGGCTGGTAATGATTTTTTCTATCGCTTATCCAGCTTTCTTCCCATGCTTTGCCGGTGCCGGGTTCTTTCGATTCTTTCTCTGCTTTTTTTCTTTTGATGTAGGTAGCTTCTTTGCCATCCTTGCCTACGGTTATATCATCGTATACATAGGAGATCTGTATTTCTTTAACATCTTTCAGGAAGGTCAGGTTGCCTTTAACAACATCCTGCGCCTGTGAGGAAATGCCGGTCATCATTGATCCTGCCACGAGGATCAGTGCAAATAATTTTTTCATAGTGCAAAGGGATAAATGATATAAAGTGAAAAAGGAAATGCTTAGAAGTTAAATAGTGTTGCCAGGCTGTAAATGTCAGGTTTATTATCTGTTATACCTTTCATGTAGCTCAGTTTTATTTCTATGTTGTGTACCCTGCCTACGCCTATACGAAGACCTGCATTGGCCACCGGACCAGTAGTGCTGGAACTTTCGGAGGAATTGTACTCGTCATAGTCGCCTGAGTAATTATCGGCCTCGGTGCTAAAGTGATACCCGTATCCGGCGCCTACAAAAAAGCCCATGCGGCTATGTGCATTCTTGCTGGAGCCGCGGCCGAAGTTTACGTTGACTACAGCCGGCAAATTGAACATGAAGCGGATGTTAGTAGTTTCATTCCTGTAGGAGCCAATATGACTACTGTAGTTACCACCTAATCCCACGCTCAGCGGAACACCCACAGATAAGGACAAATTATCTTTCTGGAAAAAATTAATGCGGGGGGAATAAGTAAGTCCACCTACTGCCCTGGCATCTGAATACTCCGTTTTATCCACCAGGACGATGACGCCTGCGCCATGCATAAACCTTTGAGAATAAGCGCTGAGACACGCTGCAAAGGCAAAGGTCAACAATATGATCTTCTTCATTGTGTTTTGGGAATTTTATGAATATGAATTAGTGTTACAATTTATAGGCTACTGCTACCGTACTTCAGCGCGGGTGCAAATTAAGTACATTAAAATCATTTTATGAAAGGAAATAATGGAAATACCATGAATGTGTGATCTACTAAAACGTATATACGTTATCGTTATGATAAGTTGTGCCCCAATATATTTTGCCAGATGCATGCTGCCGGGGAAATTTTGTTGTTCCTACTCAATTCGGATTCAATTTATCTAGATTGGTATTTTGGGCTCAAGCTGGTTGAGGCAGCCTTTTTTGTTTTCAATGTCGGTTACCTGAGTTATGATTTCAGCAGTATAAGTATCATCAGTATTTCTTTTTTGAGCATCTATATCGCGTTTTATATCCTTAGCTGCTTTTAGATTGTACACAGTCGATACTGATTGATTGACAATATTGCGAATCAGCATATCAGCAGCTAATTGGATTGTTGCTTAGTATTAGTTTTAGTAGTTTTCTCTTCTCAGGAAGGTTTGACTTTTCCAGTACTCTATTGGGTGTCTGCCTGGATGTGGCAATCCCATTTTATTCCATGCTTCGTCTAATCCTAAGCCAAACCTCCTGGCGATATTTTCCATAAGTGGGGTATATAACTTATGTTTGTAAACAGGACAGTTGAAAGGTTATGTGATATGAACTACGTAACATTGAAATAACATGAATTATACATTTTTTTTTGACGATGACTTAGATGATTTGTTATCAGAAGCAAAAACAGCAAAAAAAGATTAAGAATTATGAATCATGGAATCAACCATCGTTGAAAGTTGAATTAGAAAATTTAAATAAATTAGATTTTGTTCATCAAGGAATCAAGGAATACTATGAAAAAAGAAGTGACGGCTTTGAATTAGAATGGTGGTCAAATAAAGAAAAGGGAATAGGAGGGAAAATACAATTAGCTCAAACTAAGTATTTATTTGCGGAAGATAATGGAATATACGATGAAGGAGATGAAACAGATCTTAAATATTTTCGTCCGCTTGATTATCCATTGCCGGAGACTTATGTAGGTTTCGTAATAAAGCCAGATATTGTATATAAGTCGCTTTACTATATGAGTACAAGTAATTATGAATTAGATAATCTGGATTTAGACTATAATGATTATACCCAAATGGCAGTTGAAGCACGTGTATTTAATCATTGGCAACTTGTTTTATTACACTATATGGATGGTAGTGGCATTGGTTCAGTAGAAACGGAAAATTTTAAAACTGAAATGCCTGAGATATTTCCAGATTGGACATGGGAAAATTTTATTGCCAAGTTTGAGAGTTTACGTCTTTCTAATAAAAAATAAATAAAATTTCAAAAAAGACAAAAAGCGGAACCTTTTAAGTAAGGCTTCGCTTTTTTTATGTTCAACGACGTGATCTATAAAGATTCCAGTATCTTCAGCAGGATGTATTTGAAAAAATGTTAGATAGAAACGATATCTTTATTATATCACTCAACATCATTTCGCAATCAATCTAATCTATATGAAGAACTGGTTTTTACTATCCGTTTTCTTAGTTTCTTTTGTTGCCTGCCAACCGCGAACAAATGAAAAACCCTTCGTTGCTATTGAAGGAATCGACTCGACCCTTCAGCCGGGCGATAATTTTTATAATTATGTAAATTTAAAATGGTATGATACCGCACAAATACCACCCAGCCAGTCGGGCGTAGGTGCATACCGGTTTATGAACTATCAGCAACGCCTCAAGTTGCAGGGCATCCTTGACAGCGTATCAAAAAGTAATAATCCCCCCGGCAGCCTTGAACAAAAGATCGGTGATTTCTTTGCTTCCGGAATGGATACCAATATCATCAATCAGCGCGGCTTTGAGCCACTCAAAACCGGGTTGCAGCGGATCAATGCTATCACCAGTACTGCTGATATGCTTACATTCATGGCGGAAGAAACCAAATTGTCAAACATCTTCCTTATTGATTTTCAAGTTTCGCCGGATCAGGAAAACAGTAGCATAAATATGGGGCACATTAATCAAACTGGTATCGGCATGCCTGACAGGGATTATTACTTCAATACTGACACCTCCACCATTGCTATACAGCAAGCATATAAAAAATACCTTGCAGATCTTTTTACGCTGACTGGAAGCGATACTGCATTAGCGCAAAAAAATGCAGCACTTGTTTATAACATCCAAAAGCAGTTGGCCACATCACATAAAACCAATGTTGAGCTGCGGGACATAAAAGCCAATTTCCATAAAGTAGGCCTGGCCGCTTTAAATAAGCAACAACCCAATATAGGTTGGACAACTTTCTTCCAGCATCTGGGTGCTACCATAGATTCACTGGATGTAGCCCAACCAGGTTATTATGACAAATTGAACACACTCCTCAAATCGATCCCGCTCGAGGATTGGAAAGTATACCTCAGCGCAAATTATATTAGTACCTATGCAGAGTACCTCAGCAAACCCTTTGTGAATTCATCCTTTGAATATAATAAAGTCCTTACGGGACAGACCATGCAGAAAACACGCGGCGAGACCATGTCAGGCGTAGTAGATACCTATCTTGGCCAGGCATTGGGACAATTATATACGAAGCTATATTTCCCGGAGTCGGCCAAAACACGGATGCTGGAGCTTGTGAATAACCTGCAGAAGGCGTTCTCCAATAGGGTGGACAAGCTGGACTGGATGAGTGACAGCACCAAGCAAAAAGCCAAGGTGAAATTATTTGCTATCACCAAAAAGATCGGATACCCCGATAAGTGGCGCGAATACAATAATGTAAATATTGTGAGGAATAAATATTTTGAGAATGTGGTATCGGCGGCCGCGAACAACTTCCAATACAACCTCGCCAAATTGGGGAAGCCGGTTGACAAGACGGAGTGGTTCACTACACCTTCCACAGTTACCGCTTATAACAACCCTTCCGCCAATGAGATTGTGTTCCCCGCCGGAATTCTGCAGCCTCCCTACTTTGACAACAACGCTGACGACGCGCTTAACTATGGTGGCATTGGCATGGTGATCGGGCATGAAATGACGCATACGTTTGACGATCAGGGTGCCCAGTTTGATAAAGACGGTAACGTAAAAAACTGGTGGACACCTGAAGACTATAAGAAGTTTAAGGCCAAAACGCAACAGGTCATTGACCTGTACAGTACCTTCACCGTACTGGATAGCATTCATATAAAAGGTGCGCTTACAGTAGGAGAAAACACAGCGGATATCAGCGGAATTGCCGTAGCGTATGATGCTTTTAAAATGACCAAACAAGGACAGGATACAACGAAAATCGGAGGCTTTACGCCTGATCAGCGATTTTTCCTTTCAGTGGCCAGGATCTGGCGGGTGAAAATGAAAGACGAATACCTGCGCTACTGGGTTAATAACGATCCCCATTCTCCACCCATATGGCGTGTAAATGGCCCACTAATGAACATCCCCGCTTTTTACTCCGCTTTTAATGTACGATCCGGAGAGAGGATGTACCTGGACAAAGATAAGCGGATCAAGATATGGTAAGGTGCGGAGGCGCTAAGAGCGATACAAAATTCATAATTGGATTTTGTGTCGCTTTTTCATTTTTAAGGTGGTGGCTATTAGGTGTTTTCGATTTGGAAGGGGGACTCGATAGTGATATTTTACATCGAGATTTTTTCGGGTCATCATTTCTGATATCCTTTCTTTTTTAGCTATCTATATGACTACTATTGATTGTATTAATTCTCTTCTCATCATCTTTTTATTAAGAATTACCATTATATTAGCATTTTTAGAAAACTAATTGATAGTTCAGATCAATATGAAAAATAAAGCAGTAAAACTGTTTTATAATATGTAAGGGTAAGTTAACTGCAATCATAAGAGACGGGATAGCTATCCCAAATAAGTAAAAATAATAAATGAAAATATTTTTGAATTTCATAGTTCTATTTCTGGCATTTTTCAATTGCCCAGCCCAACAAACAAAAAAAGTAAAAACGGAAGATTTAAAAAGTATCTATGACATTGAAGATAGTGTTTCTGTAAAAACCAGAGACGGAGCAATACTATCTTTAATGGTTGTAAGAAAAAAAGGGGATAAAAATCCTAAACCTGTAATACTTCAATCTACTATTTATGTTAGAGATACAGGCAGAGATATTGCATCATTAAAGAAATCTGTAGATAATGGTTATGTTGGTGTTATTGCATATGCAAGAGGAAAAAGATTTAGTCCGGACAAAATATTTCCATACGAAAATGACGCAAATGATACTTACGATGTTATTGATTGGATCAGTAAGCAAAAATGGTGCAACGGAAGTGTGGGTATGTATGGCGGCAGTTATAATGGCTTTACACAATGGGCCGCTTGCAAAACCCTACACCCTGCCCTTAAAACAATTGTACCTTCAGTAGCGGCACGGCCAGGCCAAGGGCTGCCTGTAGAAAATAATATTTTCGTAAACCCAAATTATGAATGGTCATTTTACGTTGGGAATAATAAATATCTGGACACTATAGCCGGAAATGATAGACAGCGTTTCAGAAAAATGCAAAACACATGGTGGGAAACAGGAGTTGCCTACAAAAAATTAGACAGCATAGATGGTGTTCCCAACAAATGGTTTCAACGATGGATAAGCCATCCATCTTTCGACAGTTATTGGCAAAAAATGACGCCATATAAAAAGGATTTTGCACAAATAAAAATTCCTGTTTTGGCGTTTGACGGTTATTATAACGATGGACAAAGCTCAGGTTTGTACTATCTAAGAGAGCTTCAAAAGTATAGTCCGGAAACACCTGTTTATCTTATCATTGGACCTTACGGACATTTTGGTACGCAAAGAGGCGGAGAACCCATTTTGTATGAATACGAGGTAGATCCAGTTGCGTTGTTCGATATCAATAAAATTACTTATCAATGGTTTGACTATATTCTAAAAAATGGAACTAAACCGGAAGCCCTAAAAGACAAAATCAACTATGAGGTAATGGGGGCCAATGAATGGAGAAGTGCTCCATCGATTGATAAAATGAATGATGGCTTTTTAACGCTGTATTTGACCGATGATAAGTCTGGTAAATTCTATTCTTTGAATTCAAATAAACCGGTTAAAAAGAGTTATCTATCACAAGAAGTTGATTTTGCAGACAGAGAGAAAACAAATAACGATTATTATCCTGAACCCATTATTCGTAAAGAAATTGATACAGCTAACGGATTTAATTTTATTAGTGAACCTTTAAAAGAACCAATTCTAATAAATGGCTCTTTTTTGGGAGAAATCAAAGCCAGCATCAATAAAAGGGATATGGATATTGGCGTGACATTATATGAGGTAATGCCAAATGGAGAGTATTTCCATTTATCTTATTTTATTGGACGGGCAAGCTATTCAACTGATATTACAAAAAGAAAATTGCTAAAACCAAATGAAATTGAAACTATTCCATTCTCTAATACGCATTTGGTAAGCAAACGACTAAGTAAAGGGAGTCGATTATTAATTTATCTAAATGTAAATAAAAATCCGTTTTCTGAACTAAATTATGGGACAGGAAAAACGGTATCTGAAGAAACAATAAAAGATGCCCAGGAACCATTAAAAGTTAAATGGTACAACGATAGTTTTGTGAAAATTCCTATATTAAGAAACTGATTATCCCCTATATATGTAAAAGGCAAATATCCCGACTTATGTTAATTAGAGTTTGGCCTTTGCATCATTCAATAGTGACAGCAATTGAATAATATCCCCATCCTTCATAAAGACATAGGACTTCTCATCAAAGCGCTCTAGTTTTAAAAAGGTGGACCATTGTTTTTTTGACACTATCTCATAAACTGTGTAAATCTGAAAATCGGGGATTCACCTCGATTTTCTTAATTTTAAAACTATATACACAGTATTATGAAAGCAGAAGACTTCATATCAGACGACTTTTTAAAACAATTTAAGACAGGCAAGGAATTGAAT